>NZ_PJMS01000001.1:4562500-4852500 GCF_002846555.1 Aquimarina sp. MAR_2010_214 | reverse complement strand
CGACGCAACACATCAGCTTCATCTAAGGTTAGTTTTGCAAAGAAATGAGCTACTTTTATCACATCTTCCTGATATACCATAATGCCATAGGTTTCACTCATTAAATCAAGCATAATTGGGTGTGAATTTTTTCTTCTTTCTATGTTATGTTCTCGTAAAATATACTCCCTCATCATTCCACTTTTAGCTACTCCGGGACGTATGATTGAACTTGCTGCTACTAATCCTAAGTAATTATCTGTTTTTAGTTTACTTAACAGCATACGCATTGCAGGAGATTCTACATAAAAACATGCCAGGCATTTTGCATCTCGTATCAAAGCATTTATTCTTTTATCTTTTTTGAATCTTTTTATATCATGAATATCAAAATCAGCTAATACAGGTTGATTGTATTCTATAATTGTAATTGCGTCTTTAATTTTTGCTAATCCACGTTGTCCTAAAATATCAAATTTGTATAACCCCAGGTCTTCTGCGATAATCATATCATACTGTACAGTGGGAAATCCTTTTGGAGGTAGATCTGTGGCAGAATAATAATGTAGAGGATATTCACTAATTAATATCCCACTAGCATGTATACTAAGATAATTAGGGATCCCACGTATTAGGTTACTATAGATGACCACCAGCTTATGAATTTGATCAAGAGAATTATAATCATAATCTCCTTCGCTTAACTTGTCGATTTCAAATTTTGGAAGGCCAAATACTTTACCCAATTCTCTTATTGCTCCTTTGTAATGAAAAGTAATGTAGGTTCCTAGTAATGCTACATTGTCAAATTCTTGAAAAATAAATCGAGTGATATCCTGCCTGTCTTTCCATGAGAAATCAATGTCAAAATCAGGAGGACTGGTGCGGTGTGTATTGATAAATCGTTCGAAATATAAGTCTAATTCTATTGGATCTACATCTGTAATACGAAGTAGGTATGCTACAATACTATTTGCTCCACTACCGCGCCCTACATAGTAATACCCTTTGCTTTGTGCATAAGAGATAATTCTCCAGTTGATTAAAAAATAGGAAACAAACTTCATTTTTGTAATTAATGAGAGTTCTTTTTTTAATCGGTCTAATACCTTTTTTTTGGGATTTGGATATCGATAAGCAAGGCCTTCCTGACAGAGTTTTTCAAGCAATTTATTGTCTTCTAGTATGCTGTTGGTGTATGTTTTTTGGTTTAAAGAAGGGTTGTTTTTTGAAAAATTAAAATCAATAAAACACTCCTCTTGAACAGTAAGGGTGTTATTAATAATGAAATCAAATTCTGAAAATTTATTTTTAATTTCTTGATCGGGAATCATTTGCTCTGAAAAACATGCCTGTTGATCGTTGGGTAAACGACTTAGTAGTATATTATTATCAATAGCTCTTAATAATCGGTGGGCATTAAAATCTTTTTTATTTCTGAAGGTAACAGGCTGTAGTGCTATGCATTTATCTTTCAATTTTCGCAAATTAGAAAGACGAAGTTTAGGTATATCTTTTATAGATATACCTATAAATTCATGATCTGTAAAGTTAATTTTGTCTATAGATAATACATGTTCAAAGGGATATATGATATAGGAATTTTTAAAGGAAGGAGCTATTTTGGGGAAATCTATTTTTTTATATGAATAGTGTGATAAGAAATCATTTAACTCTTTATATCCTTCATTATTTTTTGCCAGACCTACGTATAAAGGTTGGTGATTGTTTCTGAAATCTATTCCTACAATAGGTTTAATATGATACTCTTTTGCTTTTCTAATAAAATTTAGACAAGCAGAAGTATTGTTGATATCAGTTAGAGCAAGGCAATTTATGTTATTTTCGTTGGCTAATTCTAAGAGATCGATTTCAGAAAAAGCTCCGAACCGTAAGCTGTAATATGAATGACAATTAAGATACATTTAGTTTCATATTTTGAGTTTTGCATCAGGGGTAGCAACGGCATCCTTTTTCTGTTAATTTGAACGAATTAATAGAAAAAGATATAGTGAATAACCCGCCCGGATGCTACTATTATAATATCGATGACTAAAAAACTATTGTTTTCTATGGGCTAATACTATAGGGGGTTCCCCATTAAATGGGTTTTGCATTCTACCTATAGTTGTTGATCCTATAGCCGCAGCCCTTATTACACTTCGGTCTCCATATCGAATTCTAATAGTATCTAACGCTTGATATAGGTTAAGCTGTTTCTCGCTATCATCAAATAGATTAATCTGGTAGTTACCACTAACCAAGTGGCTAAACCGTATGCCTATTAATCGAATTAATAATCGTTTTTGATATAGTTTTTCGAATATTTCCAGAATTTTTGGGATAAGAATATGATCTGCACTGGTGTATGGTATTTTAAGTTGCTTGGTATATGTATTAAAGTCAGAATATCTGATTTTTACAGCAATGCAAGCGGTTAATTTATTTCCTCTTCGCAATTGATAGGAGAGGTTTTCTGTCATTGCTATTAGGAGATTTTTAAGTTTATATATGTCTATAGTATCTCTGTCGAATGTTCTTTCTGTAGAGATTGATTTACGTTCAGAAAATGCAATGACGGGTGTGTTATCTATCCCATTAGCTCTTTTCCAGATGGTAAGGCCGTTTGCTCCAAGTACTCCTTTCATAACGTCTACTGGCATATCTTGGATAGTTTTTATATAGCGGACCCCTAGATTTCGCAAAGTTTGATATGTTTTGTTACCCACCATTGGAATTTTTTTAACCGATAGTGGGGCCAGAAATGGTTTTTCTGTACCAAAATCTATTTTTAATTGGTTATTAGGTTTTGCTTCATTGGTAGCTACTTTAGAGACTACTTTATTACCAGAAAGCCCAAAAGATATAGGAAGCCCTGTTTCTGAAATAACTTTTTGACGTAACTCTAGAGAATATTTATACGTACCAAAGAATTTGTCCATACCAGAAAGGTCTGCATAGAATTCATCAATACTTGATTTTTCGAATACGGGTACATTCTCTTTGATGATTTCTGTAACCATGTCAGAGTATTTACTATATGTCCCAGCATTGCCTTTTATGACAACAGCCTCAGGGCATAGTTCTTTGGCAATTTTCATAGACATACCAGAATGTATACCATAAGATCTGGTTTCATAACTGCACGCAGCTACAACACCACGATCACTGATCCCGCCAACAAGGAGTGGTTTTTCTTTTAAAGTACTGTTGATCATACGTTCTACAGATACATAGAATGTGTCCAGATCAAGATGTAATATAGTTCTCAAATCAATAATTATGGAATTATTCCAAAAATAGGGAATAATTCCATAATTATTGATTTTAAACATTTTTTTTATTCACAATAGGATAAAAAAAAACGACATCTCACAAGAAGAGAGATGTCGCTTGTAAAAATTTTATTTTGGGGCTACAAAATAAAATTCAGCGTTAATTAATTTTCTACCATATTATAACCGGCAAATTGTTGCATAGCGGTTTGGGTAAGTTCTTTTGCTCTATTTACATAAAATGTTTTTGTATCGTCGAGTGATTCGTTTTTTAGATCATTTTCACTTCGCACATAATCAGCATGTGATTCAAATTTAGATTCTTCGTTTAGTACTACGCTTAATTCTTGTAGTGCATTTTCTAATTTTTGTAATGCTGTTTCAGCTTTTGATTTCATCAATGACTGTGCTTTTAATTCAGCAGCTCGTTTAGCTTCAAAATCGGCTTTTATCTTATTTTGCTCAGCTATTTGTTGTTCAAGTTTTTGTTGTTCAAGTTCTAACTGACGACGTTTTTCTTCTAATTCTTTTTGTTTACTGGCAACTTCTTGAGTAGCTTCTGCTAATTCGTTTTCTTCTGCTGTAGAGGCTTCTTCTGCATCTGTGTAGTTACTACCACTATTGGCTTGGCAAAAAGTTAATTGTTCTAGTAATTTAGACCCTAATTCCTTAGCACGCTTAGCGAAATATCTACTACGCTCATAAGTATCCTGTTCTAGAGAACTTTCCATATCAACTCTAGCTGTATATGCAGTCTCATTGGCTTTTTTGCAGCCACATTTATCTGAAAGATCTTCTACTTTCTGGAAAGCTTCTATAGCTTTATCTGCGTATTCTTGAGTATGAAAAACGTTATTTGCCCCATGTGCTTTTTTACTGTGCGAGTATGCATAACTGGCAGCAGTTAAGGCATCGTCGTATATATCTTGGGCGTTAGTTTTGGGGATAAAACATAGCAAAAACAGTATAAGTGCAATTTTTTTCATTCTTTGGGGGCTTTTAAATCACACAACAATAATACAATATTTTATATGTAACATCCAAAAAAAACAGTCATTAATCGATGAAATACGCATTTTAACTTAATTTTTACGGATAAACCTTGTTTTTGGTGATAAATGTCCTACTGGGTGTGAGAAAGCAGGATGATTGTTATTGTAAATCAATAATTTAAACGATGATTTACACGTAATATTATTCATAAAATAACTTTTTTTAAAATTAAATTTATGACCATATCTATAAAATTTGTAAGTTAGTTATCTATCTTACGTCTAAACGGCTCATGAAACAATTAGTTATCTCTTCAATAAATTATAATCTTAGTAGTGCTGTAGACTTACTTAATGCTATAGATTCTACTACATATCAAAACAGTTCGGTTGGTCCATATTACTCTAGTATAGGGTCGCATATACGTCATATCCTCGATTTTTTTGATTGTATAATTAATGGGTTAGATTCTAATAACATTGATCTAACTGCTCGTAAGCGAGATGAAATATTGTCTACAGATAAAGAATCTGCAATACATCATATATACCAACTTCAGGAAACATTACAATCCTATATTGATATAAATACAGAGTATTTAATTCATGTTACTGATAATTTGGGACAAGGAAAAGTAACTGTAAACTATACGTTAGAGAGTATCCTTGCTCATGCCAATAGTCATGCAGTACATCATTATGCAACTATTGGGTATATTCTTAATCGATTAGGAATAGAAATAAAAATTCCTGGTTTTGGATATAACCCAACAACACCGATTAGTAGAAGAGAAGGGATTTAGTATTGAATAATAAAGAAATAGAAACTACATTAGCTTTAAGATACTAATGCAGTTTTTTGATTTAGTAGAATTTCGTTTTTATTCTATAATGGCTAATAAACCTTTGAAACTTCCTTTAGTAGTAGAATTTTTGTCAGTATTTATCGAATCAAGGATTAAATCATATTCTAAAACAGTTTGATCACCATCATATGATATTTTTACAGTTCCTCCTTTTATAGAAAATCCTTTCCCATTAGTGATATCAATGTCTCCATCAAATTTAAGAGCAGATCTATCAGTAGTATAATCTTCAAAGCTATAAGTTCCTGCAGCTAATGTATTTGTAGAGGAATGAAAATCAAATTCTAACACAGTTCCATTTCCTTGAAATTCTCCTGAATCAGTATTAAAAGTCATTTCATTAGAAACTAAGAATATTTCAATGTTAAATGCATTTATATCTTCTCCCAAATCCTCAGTATACCCTTTGGATAATGAGAGAGAAATGTTTTCAGTTCCTTCGGGAGTGACCACAGGAACTGCATCATCATCTTTGTTGCAAGAACTAAGAGCTAGCGCAAAAGCTGCAAATAATATTACTGGGGTTAAATTAATTTTTTTCATAAGTTTTTTGTTCATTTAAATTTTTAAAAATGATTCCCTATATAATTTTTGTCGATGTAAATGTATTTTACTAGATAAAGAATAAAACCAAGAAGTGGATGTTTGTGTTGTATATGTGGATGAATGTAAGGATAATGTAGATGAATGTTTTAATCAAAAAGAATTCCTTGATGCTCTGCCTTGAGGATAGTTCGTTTCAAGAAATTCTTATTGACTTTTGAAAATAGAAAGGTTTTTTGTTAACTATTTCACAAAATTTTAAAAATCATGTTTTATTTAGGATAAATTTATCCGAATTAAAATAAGATACATATATTCGGTCGTATTAAAAAAAAAGTATGTTTTCTAAAGCTTGTGAATATGGTATTAAAGCTTCGATTTATGTTGCACAACAATCATTACAAAGTAAGTGCACAAACCTAAAAGCTATTACTAAAGAAATTAATTCCCCTGAGGCTTTTACCGCTAAAATACTTCAGCAATTAGTGAAAAATAAAATTTTAGATTCTATCAAAGGTCCTAAAGGAGGGTTTTTAATAGAAGAGAAAAGAATTAGTGAAATAATGCTAGAAGAGATTGTGTATGCTATTGATGGAGCTAATATTTATAGTGGTTGTGGACTTGGGTTAAAGGAATGTAATGCTCATAAACCATGTCCAGTGCACGATAAATTTTTGTTAGTCAGAAAAAACTTAAAGAATATGCTTGAAGCTACAAGTTTATATGAATTGGCTAATGGATTAGATATTGGTATGACGTATTTAAATCGATGAAAATTAAATAATTAATTAAGAGACAATAAGAATTACACAGGATAAATCAAACTATCAACCATGACTATTCAAAAAGCATTATACTTACTTATTCTTCTTTTAATAAATGTTGCTACCCAAGCACAAACTGAAAAAGATTATTGTGCAGAGTGGAAAAGTATAAAGGATACTACATCAAATGGAGATTTGTTATTAAACCTGAATAAATTTTATTTTTCAAAAGTTGCTCCTTCATGTAAAGTTGAAATATTAAGAGAAAATTCTACAGTCTATAAAAGAAAACTCAATATAGATTCAGCTTTTTACTATGTAGATCAAGCCATAATTCTGGGTAAAGAGATCAATGATTATGAACAAATAGGGGATTTGTATTCTGATAAAGGTGGACTTTATATAGTTGATAATCAGTTGGTAAAAGCAAAATTACTACTTAAGAAATCTCGAGATGCCCTAAAAAAATACCCAGAAAGTATGTATTGGGTAGGCTATTATAATCAAATGCAAAACCTCTCTAGTGCCGAATATAAAAAAGAGTTAGCCATTACCTATTCGGATTCAGCTTTGCAGGTAGCTATTAGATTTGATATAACTTCTAATATTCCTAATTTGCATCAAAATATAGGGGTTCAGTATTATCATATTAAAGAGTATGAACTGGCTGTAGAAAACTTTCTAAAAGCATTAGAATTAAAAGAAGAATACGGTTCTCAGGATATTGTTAATACTTATTATGTCTTGGGAGTATCTTATAATACTTTAAAACAGTATGAAACTGCTTTGTATTATATAAATATAGGAATCGAACGATGTAAAAAAGACAATAATGATCGGATATTATTACTTAACTATATCATTTTATCTCGACAACAGCGAAATTTGAAAAGCTATGAAAAAGCATTGGAGAATATAGATTTGGCATTGGTGTTGGCAAAAAAACTTAAGAGTGATTTTCAGATAGGAGAGTGTCTTCGTGATAAAGGATTGATATATTATGAAGGTTTTGAAGATTATAAATTAGCTGAGCAATATTTTAATCAGGCATATACCATCTCAAAAATAATACAAATAGATCGATCACTTAAGGAGAGTCTTCTTGCTATGTTGCGAATTAATTTCAATAAGAAAGATTATAAAAAAGTAAAAGGATTTTTAGAAGAATTAGAAGAACTGGTATTAGATACAAAATTACCTGGGGATACACAAGATTGGCACGATAATTCAAAACGATATTTTGAAAGTACTGGCAATTTTGAAAAAGCTTTATTTCATTATACTCAATATAATAGAATAAAAGATTCTTTATCTAATAGTGATGTTAAGTTTAAAGTAGCAAATCTTGAAAAAAAATACAATACAAAAAAGAAAGAACTGACAATTATAAATCTCAACCGAGAAAAAGAAGAAAAAGAACAAATTGCAGAAAAAGAAAAAACGAAACAAAACCTATATCTTCTAGCCTCAGTATTTCTTTTATTGATATTAATAATAGGTGTTTTGTCATATAGAAAATTACGCAAACAACAAAAAGAACTTACAGCTACAAATCGAGTTAAAAACAGACTTTTTTCTATAATAGCTCATGATCTTAGAGGTATGATAATTCCGTTTCAACGATCTGGAAAGATTTTAAAACATCATATAGATAAAGGAAATCATGAGCGTACAATCGAACTTTCAAATGAACTTGAAAAAAACTCAGAGAGTCTTTCAAATATGCTAGATAATTTACTAAACTGGTCTTTAGAACAAATGAAAGGTTATCGAATACATCCTGAACGATTATCTGTTAAAGAACAGTTTGATGAGATTATTAAAGGTTTTGAACAACAGGCTACTTATAAAAACACAAATATCAAACTAAAATACCACAAAGATGTATCAATCAAGTTTGATAAAGGAGCATTTCATGTGATATTTAGAAACCTTATTGGTAATGCATTAAAGTATACCGAAAACGGAAATATAGAAATTGAATTTAAAAGAGACTTTAATACGTTAGTATGTTCGGTTAGTGATACTGGAGTTGGGATGACCGAAGAACAACTACAGTATGTTTTTACATTAAAAGAAGGGCAAACTAGTATTGGGACTCAAGGAGAAAAAGGAACAGGACTTGGTCTTAATCTTGTATATCGTTTTGTAAACATGCATAAAGGTGTAATAAAAGTATCTTCTAAGAGAAGAATAGGAACACGATTCGATTTAAGTTTTCCAATAGCCAACGCTATAGAATTAGAACAAGAAAAAGCTATAGAATCCAGAACTGCATAAATTATGAATCTATATATAGTAGAAGATGATATGTTTCATCTTGAAGATATTAGTATAACATTAGAAACGTTGGGGCATACTTGTATTGGTAATTCTGATGATCCTTTTGAAGCGCAGGAACAAATAGGAAAACTCATGCCAGATGCAGTAGTACTGGATATACATCTTAATGGGAAACAATCTGGGATTAAATTAGGAAAGAGAATTAAATCACTATATAAAATCCCTGTTTTGTTTACTACCTTTGATTGCAATGTAGAAGTAATGTCTGAAGCTGCTGAGATTTCTCCTATTGCCTATATTACCAAACCAATAAATGAAAAGGATTTGCAAGCTGCTCTTATTCTTGCAGAAAAAAGTAGTACCAACAATAAAAAAGATAGAGAAGAACCTTCTGTCGTTTTTATTAAAAGTGGTAATAAATTAATAAAAGTAGCATTAGATACGATTCTTTTTGCGCATACAGATTCTAAAAACTATTGCTCAATAATTACTTCTGATAATAAAAAACTTTCAGTAAGATATTCTATTCTTAGTTTACTTAAATTATTAGATAATAAGACTTTTGTACAGACGCATCGGTCATATATAATTAATTGGGAGAAAATAGACTCTTTCTATGAACCTGATCAGATTATAGACATAAATAGTCATCATATTCCTATCGGGCGTACATTTAAAGAAGAACTGTATAAAAGATTAAAAGTGATATAGTCTATAAGTTATAAAATTCTGATTAGTATACTATTAAATAAATCAACATATTCATTTTTTTTAAACATAAGCCCACTTATTAAGGTTGTTCGTCCACAAAATCTTAACATATATCCTCATAGTATTCTTTTGATTTTTCAGGTTGTATATATTTATTCTCAGAAATGAATATTAATATTAAAACCTTATACGGTATGAAAAAAAGTAAATTTATATTTTCAATTTTAAGTATTGCCTTTATCTTAACTTCATGTGAAACTGAAGATCAAGAACAATTGCCAGAGCAATCATTTGAAACAACAGAAATTGAGCCATCAGAAAATACAAATGGTAAAGCAAGTACATTTCGATATGAAAATGTATATAGATATTATAGTGGAAGAGGATCACTACATACCTACAAAACACAGGGAGGATTAGGAGTTGGTATTGGAAGAAGAGAAGGGGTCGCTTTTAGAACTCCAGTAGTTAAAAACCCTAGAGAAATTAATAAGGCTTTATACAGTGATATGTATTTTATGCTACATCCTAGCAAAACAGATTTTGTGTTAACAACTAACACTACAGAGTTTTTGAATTTGGTAAATAGAGGTTGGAGAGATGCTGTTAGGGGACAATTTGTTTTAATACAAAAGAAACCAGGTAATGGAAAAAGAAAACTATATCGTTTTTATGATGCCAGAAACTCGGATCATTTATTTACCAAAAATTATTCAGAAGGAATCAATGCAGGGTTAAAATATGAAGGAGTAGTTGGATGGGTATACTAATATAGTCTTACTTATATGAGCTACTTATTATGTATAATAGGTAGTTCATATTGCATATAAATCGTAATGATATTAATATGTCGACAAAATAAATTAGTATAAGGTAATGCTAGAGACAAACTAGGCCAGAAATCATTTTTTTCCGAAAAACGAATCCATAATAGTTCTTAGGCCTCTAAAAGCCATAAATATAGCAAAACCAGCACCTGCTAATCCTAAAATCAAAATAGGTATATATAATGGATGGTCTTGATTCTTAAAAGCCGAATGGATGATAACAGGGCTTATAAACATGAAAATAAAAGCAATAGCCATACGTTGTACACCTTTGCCTAATAATTCTTTGTTTGTTCTTTTAGGCTCCATAATTATCTATAGCATTACGAACACTACCATATTGTTCTAATAATCTGGTTGCTAGTTCTCTATTAATATTTAGTTCATCCATGATCATTCGTATGCCACGATCTACCAGCTTATTATTGCTAAGTTGCATATCAACCATTTTATTGCCTTTTACTCGACCTAATTGAATCATAGTGGCTGTAGAAATCATATTCAAAACCAATTTTTGGGCAGTACCAGCTTTCATACGAGAGCTTCCGGTTACAAATTCGGGACCTACAGTAATGACAATTGGAAATTGAGCAGTTAGGGCCAAAGGGCTACCTTCATTACAAGTAATACATCCTGTAGTAATATTGTTTTCATTACATTTCTGTAATGCACTTATAACATATGGAGTAGTACCTGAAGCTGCAATGCCGATAACGACATCTTTTTCTGAAACCTGATATTCTTGTAAATCTTTCCAACTTTGATCTGTACTATCTTCTGCATATTCTACAGATTTACGAATTGCAGTATCACCACCAGCGATTAATCCGATAACCAAATCGGGCGAAACACCAAAAGTAGGTGGGCATTCGCTGGCATCTACAATTCCTAATCGGCCGCTTGTTCCAGCTCCAAGATAGAAAATCCGACCACCATCTTTGAGTTTTGGTACAATTTGAGCAATCAAAGCTTCAACCTGTGGAATAGATTTTTCTACTGCATCAGGAACTGTTTTGTCTTCTTTGTTTATGTTAGAAAGCAACTCGTTAATGCTCATTTTTTCTAAATGATCATATTTTGAGGATTGTTCTGTAGTTTTTATAAATGACATGCTTCAAAAATACTCATTTTTTGATTTTAAGACAGAGTAACTTTCTTTTTTAATGAAGTTATTTAGACTTTCTATGATACGGAATCTAAAAAATCAAGATAGATTTAATGATAAAACACTATTCTTTTATAGTAAAATCAAATCTATTAGCTTCAGAAAGGTTAAAGTATCCCAAGGCAAAATTATCAATATTAGTTGTGTTAATGATATTACCTCTTAATAGGGCAGGAGGTGTTTGAAATGGATTTCCTCCTTCTTGTTCACTTTGTTCAATAAGAAGGTTCGCATAGTTGTAATAACGTTCATCAATTCCTAGTATTTTGATGGTTACATTACGTCCATTTACCATATTTTCATAGAAATAAGAGAAATTGAATGCTTCGCCTTGGTAAAAACGATCTTCACTTGCCAGAAATAAACTGAAATCAAAATCGAAAAGATAAAAATCGTCGCGAGTTCCGTCATCTGTAAAGAAAATAACAACTTCGGTTTCGTCATCAAATAACGTATTATCACCTTGTGCTACATTATCAATAGGAACCGTAGGAATAAGTTGTGCCGTGGCAATAAAAGTTTCATTGTTGTAGATAACGGTAAGTTGATATGTAGTATCGAATTCTGGAGTAAATGCAGTTGTGTTTGGGGTATAAAACCCTGGCTCTATAGACTCGATAAAATTGATAACCGAATTATTAGAGAGGTCTGTAATAAAAACAGTAGCATCACTCACAGTAGGAGTATCTTTATCAAAAAATGGAGCTGATAATGTAAGTCTTACTCCACCTTCAGTATCAACTGGGGTTTCGGTTAGGTAATATTCAAAAGAAGCATCAATTACTAATCTTTGCTTTCCATTAGGGACCTCTATATCAATTGCATCTTCACAGCTAATTGATGTTATGAGGATTACCAGTATATAGATTAATTTCTTCATTTTATCGGTTTCTAATTTTCTTTTCAGCGATCAAAATTAAATTTACATAATAATCCCTGTTTTATTAGTAGTGTACGTGTCTCGATTATTATGTAAGCCTTCAATTCATTTGTCAGAATTTAAAGTTATAGGTCACAGCGGGTATAATTCCAAATATAGAAGTTCTTACGGCTTCATTTAAATAGGAATCCTGATTTCTTTTAAAAGTAATTGATGCTGCATTTTTACGGTTATATATATTATAGATACTAAACACCCACTCTCCGCGCCATTTTCTGGTTTTGTTTTTTCTTGGTGTTAGAGTAGCTGATATATCTATTCTGTGGTATGCCGGTAATCGTTCACTATTTCGTGGCCCATCAAACACCGGTACTACTAACCCTTGAAATTCGAACTGTCCTGTAGGATAATTAGTTGGTTGCCCTGTTTGGAATATGAAATTAGCTCCAAATTTCCATTTTTTGTTTAGTTCATAACTTCCATTAAAGGATACATCGTGGGTTTTATCATATGGGGTGCTATACCATTTGCTATTGTTGATTCCTGGTTCTTGCGGCGTTCTACCGGGAGTTCTTTGTTCTGATTTTGATAAGGTGTAGGCTAGCCAACCTTTAAATTTTCCTTCATTCTTTCTTAATAGAAATTCTAAACCATAAGCACGAGCTTCTCCATTCAAAATATCTCGCTCGATAGCATTATTAGCAATTAGATCCGCACCATCAATATAATCAATACGATTTTTTATATCCTTATAAAAAACTTCTGTTTCTAGAGAATATTCATCATCATTAATACTTTTAAAATAGCCTAGCGCATATTGATTAAGTAATTGTGGTTTTATGTATTTGCCACTAGGAGTCCATACATCTAAAGGAGTAGGGGAGCTAGTATTTGATAATAAATGAAGATATTGTGCCATTCTGTTATAACTAGCTTTTATTGAAGTATTGTCATTAAAAGCATATGCTAGGGCTACTCTGGGTTCTAAATTGGTAAATGTTTTTATTTGGTCACTTCTGCTAAAACTTTCTGTGCCTATCGGTTTTGCATCTTCATAAATCTGCAATTCTTCATTAAATAAAAGAGGGTTATCATTTTGATAGATGTTAAGCTCATTTTGTCCTAATCTGATAAAATTGCTTAACCTAAGTCCATACTGAAGTGTTAAGTTATTAGAGATTTTATGTTCTGCATCAATATACGCCCCGAATTCATTTGCATATTTATCGATAAGCTTTTCTCTATTGATTCCAGAATCTTCACTATTGGGTTTTATTTCACCGGGATTAAATCTGAAATAGATAGTATTGATACCATAATTAAGTTGAAAATTATCACTGATATAATGTTTCAGGTCATATTTTAGATTAAAATTTCTGATTCCAGAATCCCATTCGAAACCTACAAAATCGAGTTCTAATCCGTAGAAATAATCAGAATATATGAGGGATAGATTAGAGAACAGTTTATCTGAAAACAGATGATTCCATCTTAGATTAAGTACTGTGTTACCATATGTGTTTTTAAAAACTTCATCTATAGCAAATACATCTCGACCAAAATAACCAGACAGATATACATTATTATTGTCATTAATCTTATAATTTAGTTTGGTATTGAGATCATAGAAATATGCAATATTATCATTATCAAAAAGAGGTAAAAAAAGATGCGCATAAGAAGCTCTACCACCTACCAAAAATGCACCTCGATCTTTTACAATAGGACCTTCTGCCAGCAATCTACTTGCTACTGCCCCAAGACCTCCATTAATTCTGAACTTTTTGCTATTTCCTTCTTTTTGATAAATATCTAATACAGATGATACGCGACCACCATATCTGGCTGGAATTCCACCTTTGTAAAGTTTGATGTCTTTTATTGCATCTGGATTAAAGACAGAGAAGAAACCAAAAAGATGAGAAGAGTTAAAAATAGTAGCTTCATCTAATAAAATAAGGTTTTGATCTGTTGATCCTCCTCGTACATTAAATCCAGAGGCTCCTTCACCACCACTAGTTACTCCTGGTAAAAGAATAATGGATTTGATCACATCGGCTTCTCCCAGAACTACAGGGATTTGTTTGATAGTTCCTGCAGTGAGTTTATTAATACTCATCTGAGGGTTTTTAATGCTTAGTTTTTCTGTTTTTTCTGTAATGATTACTTCATCGAGAACCTCTGAAGACTCTGTAAGCTGAACATTAAGTTTTTTATCTTCATTAAGGTCAATTTCAAGAATCTTATCTGTAAACCCTAAATAACTTACCTGTAGTTTGTATTTCCCTTGAGGTAAGGTGATAGAGTAAAAACCATATTCATTAGTAACTACACCTTTTCCTATTTCTTGAAATATGACATTGACTCCGATAAATGTTTCGTTACTGGATTTTTCTGAAATAACTCCGCTTAATGTAAATTTTTCCTGACTATAGATAGAGAACGATGATAAGAATACTAATATGAGACTAGATAATATATATTTTTTCAAAAGAAAGTATTTTACCAATTAGTACTAATAATGAATACTGTAAAGGAAGAAATATGTTATGATTTCTACAATTAATTTATTGTTAATTATTGTTTTTAGTACTGATTTGTTGTAATGCTTTAAATTATACAATTTCTTACTAAAACTCAAAATTGGATACTAATTTAATTAAATTAGTATCCAATTTTTGTAAATCTTGTTAATAGAATTATTTATTTGTGATTTGGGTTTTCATTAATCAATGTTTTCCAGATTTTTTCTATTGATCTTTCGATATTAATATTGAATTCTTCACTTGTATTTGTCACTAAATAATACCCCCTATTTTTTATTGGATCAAACATACATGATGTTATTATCCCTGGATCCCCGCCTGTGTGCCCTATTGTTTTATTGTCATTAATATCCCAAAAAATACCACCCATTGCTTCTTTGATTTCACTATGTTTTGATTGAAGACGAAACATTTCTTTGTAGGATGCTGCCGATAATAGTTTTCCTTTCCCTTGGTAGCCTCTCATCATTTCTATCAAATATTTACTAAAATCAGAATTACTGGTTATAAGCCCACCATCTGCTTTAGTCACTAAAGAATACTTGGGAACTTCAAAATCTTTAGCATAATAGAGTGTAGCATGATTTTGCATATTTACGTCATTAAAACTCCATCCTGTGGCATCCATATGTAAAGGCTCAAAAATATATTTATGAGTATAGCTCTCATAAGAAATTCCTGTTGCACTTTCTACTACAAAAGCTGCTAGTGCTGCTGCAATATTGCTATATTCATATTTCTCTCCTGGAGCATTTTCCAGAAAACTATCTTGAGAATACCATGGACCCGATGCGGATAATGCATTTTCGAAAAAAACAGAATCATCTATTTTTACATTTGCTTTAATTAGCTCTACAATAGGTTGATAATCCTCTGGGAAAGCAGATACATCCAATTGATTGGGATCCTCAAACAGATAACTTCTATAGTATACTTCTCCATCTGTAATTCCAGAAGTATGAGTTGCTAAATGTCGAACAGTTATCGGTTTTTCAGGATAAAGCGGATGTATTACATCAAATGGTAAATATGTATTGATATTGGTGTCCAAATCAAGTTTCCCTTGTTCTACAGCTTTCATTACTGCTAGTGCGATAAAAGTCTTGGATATAGATCCTATATTTTGAATTGTATGGCTAGAATATCTTTTATTTTTATTAATATCTGCATGCCCAAAAGAATTTTTATAAAGCACTTTTCTATTATCGACTATGGCTACAGAAAGCCCAACTAGTTCTGACTCGTCATATAATTCTTGTAATTCTATGTGTGTATGAAGAATATCATCATCTATTCCACATGAGAATATTAAAAAAAGAAGAAGTAAAGAGGTTGCCTTTTTCATTTGTTTATTTTTTTAGGTTTTAAAATGATAACTGAAATATTTAATGCATCAGGATAAAATTATTAGGCAATAGGTTTAGTGTCTGATTTGTTTAAAATTTGATTATTAGTGGTTTAATAATTTTAAAAGGAGTAGGTCCTATAGAATGCTATACAAGAATATGTTCTTAATTAATAGCTTTCATCTACATTTTGAAGTCTTATATTTTTTCTTAAATCTAATAATGATTTCCATTGAAAATTAATAGGAAACCATTCTTCATGCATTGTTGAAGTTTGATCAAGAGATTCAGAACAGGTACTGTTTTTAACATAAACCTTGTCGTTTTCTGAGAATACATAGACAACATTCATGTTCTTTTTGTGGTTTGTTTTTGATTTATTCATGATTTGGTATGTTTTTTTTATAGCGATTTCTTCCAAGGTTAAATACTCCCATTTTTACACCGAATCCAGCTGAAAATCCGTTAATTCGAGTAATTGCATCTGACGATAATTCTGCTTTACTAGAAAACCTATATTTAATTCCCATTTCTAACTGAACGTATCGAGAAATATTATACAAAACATTCACTCCTGGTTCTACAACAAATATAGCATCCCATTGATCATCTTGATATCGTTCTGCTTCTTCTTCATCATCCCAGTTAGTATTAATGTATCCCATTGCACCACCACCTATTAGTACAGGAAAAGAAAGATTGATTTTGGCTTTACTAAAAAATATTGGTTCTAAATGAAGACCTGAATAAACTGCTCCCAGATCTGCAATCTCTGGCGAGAAAATTCCTGGAATATTTTGATTAGAAAAGAGGCCTTTTGTTACAAAACCAATTTCAAATTTTTGATTAGCAACATAGGCGACCTTAAGTCCGGCAATATATGTTTCTTTGCCTTTAATTTCGCCATAACCAGCATGTACACCTAAATAAACGCCATGTACAATATTTTTTCGGTCATTAAACTCTATATAATTCTGAGATTCTTGAGCTATACTTGGATACATATAGCAGGTTAAAGCAAAAAGTAATATAATTTTCACGTGTTTCATTATACTTGATTTGTTATATCATTGACAAGTTAAATTTGTAATAGTTGCATGTAATTCGTTTCGATACTGTTAAATTTATCATAATCGATGATGATTCACTGGGGTAATTAAAAGGGAGATACATACTTATTCTTTTAATATGACCACTCCTTTTCTACCTGTGATATTGAACTTTCCTTTTAAATTACTATTTCCATAAGAGGCACTAATTTCTCTGATTTTTCTTCTTTTATCAATCACATCGGTTTTTATATTCGTAAATGACTTAGGAATTCTTAATAACCCTTGTTCAAGAGCGGCGCTAAAATCTATAGACATTCCTGAAACATTGATACTGAGTTCTGAGGATTCCTGGTCAATAGTTACATTAGCATTTGTTTTTTCAATTTTAGAAATCCAAATGTCTGCTACTTCTGTAGTAAGATTAATATTCTCATGTACAGTATCGATATTCATGGTACTAAACATAAGTTCACCATGAATACTTCCTAGTCTTTGGATGGTAACCTGATCCTTGCTAGAGTGCATTTCTAATGATTCTACGTTTTCAATTTTTATGATCGTTCCACTACTATTTATTTTAAGATCATTGGATGATTCTATGTCGATTTCTCCATTTTTGAATCGTATGTTTCCGTAAGTAATAGATTTGGTTTTTAGTTTTCCAAATTTCATTTCTATACTTGCGTTATTCAGATCTTTATTTATCCATATATCGCCATGTTGGACATTAGCTTTTAATTTTCCATTCCACTCACTTATAATAATATCACCAAATTTGTTTATAATATTAATTTCTGCATTAAAAGGTAAATAAATAGTGTAATCGATTTGGACATTACCTTTGTCAAAATCAAAGAAACTTGTTTTATCGAAGATTTCTTTATTAAAGAATCTAGAAATTACACTTGTGTTTTTTTCTTCAATTACAGAGGAAATACTTACAAAATCTTCTGTGTTATTAATTGTAGGGTTAATACGCTTCAATAGCTCTTTTGCATCTTCTTTTTTCTTTTTGACAACCTGTATGTCAATATCAATTTGTATTGTTTTTTTCTCCCATCCTTGAATGGTTACATTTCCGTATTTATTTTCTAAATGTAATTCTCCAGCATTAGTTAATGGAAATGTTTTGTCAATTTTTTTAGACACTTTTTCCTGTGCCCATATGCTATTTGTCAAGAATAGCAGCATGGGCATCAGTAAAAGATATTTATAAGATATAGCCTTCATTTTCATTCGATTTTTTAGAATCATTGATCTGTTTCAACAGGTTTTCAATCAATTCGATTCTTTTTTTATAATTATTAACAATGGCTTCTAAAATGTATTCATTATTCAAGTTCTTTGCCATTTCTGTTTTAAGGGTATCATATTCTTCATCCAGCTCATCCATAAAAGACAAGAATTTCTTTTTGTCTTCGGGTTGTAATTTTGAATTGTTTTTTACAAGTTGTACCTGAAAAGATACTAAGTCCTTATAATAGGTATCTATATCTCGTAATTCCTGGTGTACAATATTATTTTGGTTGGTATTATTAAATCCTGATGCGATTATATTTACTATTGAGAAAGCTCCTATTAGAATTAATATACTTGCAGCTATTTTTAGTAAAGGAGACCTCCATAATCTAATTGTTTTTGAAGAATCTAAATTTGACTCAATTTCCTTCCAGATTTTTGATTTATCTGCTTTATGCTCATCAAATAGATGCCGGTTTTCTGTTATATGTTTTTCAAAATCATCCATTGTATTATAATGTGTTTACGATTTCAACTAATTTTTTCTTTGCTCTATGGTATTGTGATTTCGAAGTCGAAATGGCGATACCTAATATCTCTGCAATTTCTATATGATCGTATCCTTCAATCAAATAGAGATTTATAATTTGTCTATATCCATCAGGAAGAATTTTAATTCCTTTTTTTATTTTGTTAATATCATTAGATTTAACAGGGTCAATTATCTCTTCACTAATATGATATTCGTGTTGATCAAGAGGAGTAACAGGTATCTTTTTTACCTTTAAATGATTTAAACTTTTATTAATTACTATTCTCTTTAACCAAGAACCAAAAGTACTTTCGTACCTAAAAGATTTTAAATTTTTGAAAGCCTCTACAAAACTATCTTGTACGACATCTTCTGCATCTTCTTTTATGCTTAGTATTCGCATACTTACGTTATACATGGCATCTACATAGAGCTCATATAATCGGTATTGCGAATTCCTATCACCAGACTTGCTTTTTTCTACAAGATCTTTATGCGTATAAAGAATATTGGTTTCCAATTAGTTTTACTTGATTGTAAATTTCTTTAAAAGTACTTCTCTTTTGGTTATTATCATTGACAATTTAAAAATCAAAGGGTTGCATGTGAAAAAAAATAACATGAATATTTTTGATAAAAAAAATAGGTTAGTGTTAAAAAAAGCCTGTGAAATTAGTATCTCACAGGCTTTTTAAAATATTTATTTTACTTCTATTATTTTTCAATAATGGTATTAAGTGTCTTACTTGGACGCATTGCTGTAGAAACTTTATCTACATTTGGCCAATAATATCCTCCCATATCAACAGCATTACCTTGTGCATCATTAAGTTCATTGATAATTTTAGTTTCATTATCAGCAAGTTGTTTTGCAACTATGGCAAACTCGTTTTGTAATTCTTTATCTTGAGTTTGTTCTGCAAGTTCTTGTGCCCAGTATAAAGCCAGATAAAAGTGACTTCCTCTGTTATCCAGTTCATTTACCTTACGGGAAGGTGATTTCCTATTCTCCAGAAATTTGATAGTAGCTTGATCAAGTGCTTCTGCGATAATCAAAGCTTTGGTGTTGTTATTAGTTTCTCCGAGATGTTCTAGAGATACGGCAAGAGCTAAGAATTCTCCTAAAGAATCCCATCTTAGGTGCCCTTCTTTATTAAACTGTTGTACATGTTTTGGTGCAGAACCTCCTGCTCCGGTTTCAAATAAACCACCGCCATTCATTAAAGGAACAATAGATAACATTTTTGCACTTGTACCCAATTCTAGAATAGGGAAGAGGTCGGTATTGTAATCTCGTAAGACATTTCCTGTTACAGAAATTGTGTCTTTACCAGCTGCAATTCTTTCTAATGAAAAGCGAGTTGCTTCAATAGGTGACATAATCCTAATGTCTAATCCAGTAGTATCATGTTCTGGTAAATAAGTGTTTACTTTTTTAATTAGCTCGGCATCGTGCGCTCTATTTTTGTCTAACCAGAAAATAGCAGGGATGTTTGTTGCTCTTGCTCTGTTTACAGCAAGTTTTACCCAATCTTTTATAGGAGCATCTTTGGTTTGGCACATTCTCCAAATATCACCTTGTTCTACAGGGTGTTCTATTAGTGTGTTTCCAGAAGCATCAATGACACGAACAATACCATTACCTTGAATTTCGAATGTTTTGTCATGAGAACCGTATTCTTCGGCTTTTTTGGCCATAAGTCCAACATTTGGAACGGTTCCCATAGTAGTTGGATCAAAAGCTCCATGTTTTTTACAAAAGTCTATAGTCTCTTGGTATATTCCGGCATAACTACTATCTGGGATAACTGCTTTGGTATCTTGTGTGTTTCCTTGTGCGTCCCACATTTGACCAGAATTACGAATCATTGCTGGCATAGATGCATCGATAATCACGTCACTTGGTACATGTAGATTGGTGATTCCTTGATCAGAATTTACCATCGCTAGTTTTGGCCCTTTTTCATAACATGCTTGTATATCAGCTTCTATTTCGGCTTTTTTGGTATCTGGTACCTTTTTTAGTTTGTTGATAAGGTCTCCAAAACCATTATTTACTTCAACACCAATTTCTTCAAAGGTAGTAGCGTGTTTTTCGAATACATCTTTAAAAAACACTTCTACTGCATGACCAAATATAATTGGGTCAGAAACTTTCATCATCGTAGCTTTCATATGTAAAGAAAACAATACATCTTTCTCCTTTGCATCAGCTATTTGTTCCTTAAGAAAAGTGATAAGTGCTTTTTTGCTCATTACTGTAGCATCTATAACTTCTCCTTCCAGTAATGTTATTTTTTCTTTTAAGGTAGTTGTGCTTCCATTTTGATCTACCAATTCAATTTTTATATCTCCAGCCTTATCTATAGTAACTGATTTTTCGTTTGAGCAAAAATCTCCATTAGACATGGTGGCTACATGAGTTTTAGAATCAGGGCTCCAGGCACCCATAGAATGTGGATTCTTTCTAGCATATTGCTTTACGGGTTTTGGAGCTCTACGATCAGAGTTCCCTTCTCTTAGAACAGGATTTACTGCACTACCTTTTATTTTGTCGTATCGGTTTTTAATTTCTTTTTCTGCATCATTCTCAGGTTCTTCAGGGTAATTTGGAAGATCAAATCCTTGAAGTTGTAATTCTGCAATGGCAGCTTTCAATTGAGGCACAGAAGCACTTATGTTAGGCAACTTAATGATATTTGCTTCTGGTGTTTGGGCAAGTTGACCTAATTCTGCCAAAGCATCAGCTTGTTTTTGCTTATCAGTTAATTTTTCGGGAAAACTAGATAAAATTCGAGCTGCAAGAGAAATATCTTTTGTTTCAATATTGATATTTGCTGTTTTAGTGAATTTTTGAACAATAGGTAAAAAAGAATAAGTAGCTAAAGCTGGTGCTTCATCTGTTTTGGTGTACACTATTTTTGAGTTATCAACTCCCATATTTTTGGTTTTTTGTTTAGGGATCTATAGGTTTTTAATACCTGAAAAGTAGTAGACACCCTAATTTCATTATACTATTTATGTAAGGAAATAATTAGTCGTTTAATTTTTCTTAGACAAACAATATTGGCTGATCTTTTTAATATTGATCTTATTAGGCTTTTCAATATTTGTAGTCATAGATTTCCGAGCGCGAAGATACAAATCTAGTCGCCTAAATGCAACCTGTGTGTTGTTAGTTTTGAGTAAGAGAGAGTTGAATTGTAGTTTATTGAATATTAAAGTGAAAAAAATGTAAGATGTTGAAATTTTGACTTGTTTTTAGATGTATCCTTAAAAATAAAAAGCCATATCAAGAATACGAATATTTTGATATGGCTTCATTGAAAATAATTATAATGTTAGCTGTTTTACCCGCTATTAAATAGAAACTTTCGTTATTTATACCATAATATTTATTTTCAATTTTGAGCAGATTTAAATTTGTCAAATGATGATTTGTATAATTTATTTTCTACTCTTACGACTAATACGTGTGTTTGTGTTTCTAAATTACTTTTGTAATTTTTCAGTTTTTCACCCGGATAGTCAAATGCCATTTACAATTAAAAAGGTGTCAAAACTTAATTTTTTCTTCTGAATTTCATTTTGAAATGATCCTAAAGTAAAGCCCTTAAAGTGATTTCAAGGATGTATTCAAAAAAATAACTTTCGTTCTATATTTGTTTTAATTCTAAACTGGTCTTAATATGTTCAGAGAACGTTTATTTAGATACATAGCTAAGAATCCTTGTGTCATCTTGTGCTATATGTAATTCTAATATAAATATAAGGAAAATTGATTTATAGACATCAATTCTTAATGCATTAGTTATTAACTGTTTATGAACTTAAGTTGTTAACTTTTGTTCATAAAAAAAGACTGCCATTTGGCAGTCTTTTTGTTCTGTAAAAGAAATAAAGAATTAGTTTCTTTTTTCTCTAATGCGTGCTTTTTTACCGGTAAGTCCTCTAAAGTAGAATATACGAGCTCTACGAACTTTACCTCTTTTGTTTACTTCGATTTTTTGAAGTGCTGGTAGGTTTATAGGAAAAATACGCTCTACACCAATAGTTCCTGACATCTTTCTGATTGTAAATGTTTCAGTAGACCCAGAACCTCTTCTTTGAATTACAACTCCTCTAAAGAACTGTGTACGTGTTTTGTTTCCTTCTTTAATTTCGTAATAAACAGTGATTGTATCACCTGCAGAGAAGTCAGACATCTCTTTTTTTGTAACAAATTCGTCTTGAACGAATTTTACTAAATCTTCCATTTGATATAGTTTCTTGATTTTATTAAAACAACATTCGCGATTTTCGCCAGAGGTTGATTTAATCAGGGTGCAAAAGTAAGCATTATTTGATGATTTGCAAGTGTTTTGTGATTATTATTTTCTTGTCGATTTATGATTTTCAATTTACGATAAGGTGTTCGTAAATAGTGAGTATATGATTGTGTTTTAGAAGTAAAAACAAAGTTTATACTACTTTTTTCTAATATTAATAGTAGATTAGGTATTGATTTGTGAAATATTTTACTCTTCCAACAGATCAGGTCTACGATCTTTTGTTCTTTGGTAGGCTTGTTCTTCACGCCATGTTTCTATTTTAGGGAAATTACCGGAGGTTAGAACTTCTGGTACTTTCCAGCCTTTATATTCTGCGGGTCTTGTATAAATAGGGGGAGCTAATAAGTTGTCCTGAAAAGAATCAGTTAGTGCCGAGGTTTCGTTACCGAGTACTCCTGGAATAAGTCTAATGATGGTATCACATAAGATCAATGCGCCCAGTTCTCCACCTGATAATACATAGTCTCCAACAGATATTTCTTTGGTGATAAAATGATCTCTTACACGTTGATCTACTCCTTTGTAATGGCCACAAAGAATAATTAGATTTCCTTTTAAAGATAATTGGTTTGCAGTTCCTTGAGTTAAGGTTTCACCATCTGGAGTCATATAGATGATTTCGTCATAATCCCTTTCTGATTTTAGCTTAGAGATGCATTTATCTATGGGTTCTATCATCATAACCATACCAGCACCACCACCAAATTGATAATCGTCAACTTGTTTGTAATTTGTATCAGTATAATCTCTAAGATTGTGAAACTGTACTTCTACTAATCCTTTTTCTATTGATCGCTTCATTATTGAAGCTTCAAAAGGACTTTTTAGTATATCTGGTACTACAGTGATGATATCTATGCGCATCTTTATCTTCTAATTCATTTATGGATGCAAAGATGCAAAAGAATATGATGAAAATCTAGAAATTAAAATTACTTAGCACCAGCTTTGCGTTGTTTGTTGATTTCATCCTGAAGCTTACGCATTACTTTTTGCTCTCGTTCTAAAGCTCTTCGTCTGTGATCCTCAAACTCTGCTTCGGTTTCGGATAATGCTTTTCTGGCTTGTAGTGTTATTGTATTACTGTTTTTGAATTTATAGATAAAGAAACTAAGTAAGGCGATGAGCACACCAATAATAACCCACATAATAGTTTTGTAACTGGATTTGGTTAATGCTGCTCCAAAAAAGTTAATACTGTTTTTTTCTTTAGTAACAGTAGTAAGATCTACATTTGTTTTGGCAAGTGATTCTTCGAGTCCGGTAATTGTAGTTTTTTGTTCATCAATCTTAAGATTGGTTGTATTTAGTTTTGACTCTAATGTTTTAAGTGTATCTATAGTATTGCTTTTTAGTTTATTTAACCAAACTAGCTTTACTACCTTGTATTCTTGAAATTTCCCGGACTTTTTTATCACCATATCAAATTGCCCCTCTATCTTTTCCTGTTTTAAAGCTTCAGTAACAGTTGTGTTTTCTTCTTGTGCATATGCAGTTTCAAAAAAGGATAGAAGTAGTATTAAAACTAATAGATACTGTGGTAATTTCATATTGTTATTCTTATGTTTTTAATGGTTAGATTCGATATCCCTATAGTGAGGTGGTAGTTAGAGAGTAAAATAACTAATGTATATATAGTATAGGGAATATTTATATGTCGTTTCTTTTTGGTTATTAATTTCTTCTGTAACGGTAATAAATGTACGATATTGTAAGTAATTATAAAGTTTTTTTTGCAAGAATTCATGTATAGATGGTTTTGAAGATAATTTATTGATAATTAAAATTTTACATCTTTTTAAAACGAGTTTTGTAAATTACATTTTTTCTTTTTGAAGAATAGGAATAAAAAAAGTCGTTATTTATACAATAACGACTTTTAAAATTTTGATAAAAACGACTACTAATAATAAGTAAAACGTCTTACTTTGGCGATATATTTTGATAGTCTTATTACTTGATGACTATATCCATATTCGTTATCATACCATACATATAAAACGGCATTATTTCCTTTTGCATCTACAATAGTAGCGTTACTATCATATATAGATGGTGCAGAAGAACCAATAATATCACTAGATACTAATTCGTTGTCTAATGAATATTTTATTTGCTCTACCAAATCTCCTTCTAATGCATATTTTTTGAGTACCGCATTCATGCTTTCTTTAGAGGTTTTCTTCTCTAAATTAAGATTAAGAATCGCTAATGATCCATTTGGTACAGGAACTCGTATTGCATTAGATGTTAATTTTCCTTCAAAACTAGGCAATGCTTTAGAAACTGCTTTTCCTGCTCCTGTTTCTGTAATTACCATATTTAGAGCAGCAGCGCGACCTCTTCTGTATTTTTTGTGCATATTATCTACCAGATTCTGGTCATTGGTATATGCGTGTATTGTCTCGAGGTGACCATTAACTACACCAAAACTTTCGTCTACAGCTTGAAGTATTGGAGTAATTGCATTTGTGGTACAAGAAGCAGCAGAAAAAATATCTACTTTATCAGGATCATGTTCTTTATGGTTAACTCCATGTACAATATTGGGAATTCCTTTTCCAGGAGCAGTGAGTAATACTTTGTTTGCTCCTTTTGCAGCCAGATGTCTGCTTAATGCTTCTTTGTCTCTAAAAGCACCTGTGTTGTCTATGATCAGAGCATCTTGAATTCCATAAGAAGTGTAATCTATATCTTCTGGATTATTGGCGCTAATAATTTTTACAGTGGTGCCATTAATAATCAAAGCACTATTTGGTAAATCTGTTTCTACAGTACCGGCAAAGTCTCCATGTACAGAATCACTGCGAAGTAAGGAGGCTCTTTTTTCTAATACTTCTTGAGTGATTGTTCCTCGAGTTACTATAGCTCTAAGTCTTAATTGACTTCCTTTGCCTGTAATGGTCATCAATTCTCTGGCTACCAAACGACCAATTCGTCCGAATCCATAGAGTACTACATTTTTTGGAGAAATTGGTTTGAATGTCTTTGCATCTTTTAGCTTATTTTGTACAAAACTATTTATTGAACTGTATTCATCACTTGCTAAATGGTACTCATATGTGAGTTTACCAATGTCTAATTTTGACGGAGGTAAATTCATTAATTTGATAGCTTGCGCGATTTCTGCAGAATCAAAAATTGAAATAGGTTTTTGTACAAACTCGCCTGCATATTCATGTAAATTGATAATTTCACTTACGTTCTTATCAATTAACTGGTTGCGGAAAAGTACCAATTCGATAGAATTGTCGTACCAAAGATCGCTTACAGTCTTTATAAATGCTACTGTAGCGCGACGTCTGTCTGCCTGAAAGGCTAACTCTTTTTCATAAACTTCGTTAGAGCTCATAATGTGTTGTGTTTTAAAGTCTTGAAATTTCGTGCAAAAGTATATATTTCAAACGTTTTCGTGAAACCTTTTGTGAAAAAAAATCCCATTACTTTATAAAAGTAATGGGAGGTACTGTTGTATTTATGTTTTATGATGTTTATTGAAATACAAATTCTCTTTTCTGACCACTTCGATCCACTAGGCTAATCGTGATATCTTCATCTTTGTATTTGCTTTCTATTATGTTTTTTACTTCAAGAACATTTCTCACTTTTTTTCCGTCTATTTCGCTAATAATCAATCCTTCAAGATTGTATCTTTTCATTCTAGAGCTTAGTGCCTTGCTAATTACAACTCCATGATCAAGCTCAAAATTATTTAAATACCCTTTAGGTGGATTTCTAACTTCTACACCAACATCATTTATATTATATTTTTGAATTTCGTATTTTGATAAGGTAACGGGTAAAGTTATTTCTTTTCTTTTTCTTAAGACTTTAACGTTGATTACATCTTTAGGTCTCTTGCTGTTTACATATCCTGTTAAATCTGCAAATTTCTTTATAGGTAGTCCATCTATTTCTCTTATAACATCTCCTTCTAAAAGACCAGCTTTTTTAGCTCCACTATCATCTGAAACCGAGGCTACAAATACACCTTGAGAAACTGAAATGTCATATTTTTCCATAACTTTTGGATTTATGGTTCCTCCTTGTATACCTAATATTCCACGTTGTACGCCTCCAAATTCAATAATATCATCTATAATTTTCTTAGCATTATTGGATGGTACAGCAAAAGCATATCCAACATAGCTTCCTGTTTGCGAAGTTATTGCCGTATTTATACCTATCAATTCTCCTCTTATATTAACTAATGCACCTCCGCTATTACCAGGGTTAATTGCAGCATCGGTTTGTATGAAGGATTGAATTTTGTCGTCAAACTCATTTAGGTCTCTTGATTTTGCGCTTATAATACCTGCGGTAACTGTAGAAGTAAGGTTAAATGGGTTACCTACAGCAAGTACCCATTCCCCGATTTTAGCTGAATTAGAATCACCAAATGGGATATATGATAATTTTTCTTCAGCATCAATCTTAATGAGTGCTATATCAAACTGTGGAGCAGTACCAACTACTTTGGCTTTATATGATTTATTATTATTTAATGTAATTTCTAAATCAGTAGCTCCGTCAATTACATGGTTATTGGTTACAATATATCCATCTTCTGTAATGATAACTCCAGATCCAGCACCTTGAATTTTTCTTTCTTGTGCTCCGCCATTTCTAAAAAATTCCATTAGATTTCTTGGCGTACGCGAAATTCCATATTGCTTAACATGAACTACAGCATTTACTGTTTTTTCTGCGGCGGTAGTAAAATCAATACCAGAAACAGATGCATTAGTAGTGACAGGGTTGTAGTTTACAGGGGTTAGATTAGGTTTGGTTTCACTTTCGTTAATAACGATGGTTTTTTCAGGTTCTAAAAATATTTTATATCCACCTAAAGTAAGTGCACCTGCTACAATAGCTACAACCAATAAACTCAAAAATCTTTTCATTTTCTTCTCTTTTTTTTGTTTGATTTATGTAATACTAATCTAATAGACTTCTATTAACTCTTAAAATTACAATTATAGTATACTTTTTTTATCAAATTTAACTCACAATTAACAACGGTTTTTTGATAACATTCTTTGTACCTTTGCTTATATAATTGAAAGAATAATGACTCTTACGTTTTATAAATACCAAGGTACTGGGAATGATTTTGTAATCATTGATAATAGAGATGCTATACTCTCCAAAAATGATACCAAATTGTTTGCCAGACTTTGTGACAGAAAATTTGGTGTTGGAGCCGATGGTTTAATGTTGTTAGAACTTCCTCAGGATAAAGAGGATGACTTCACGATGGTTTATTTTAATGCAGATGGTAACGAAAGTTCAATGTGCGGTAATGGAGGGAGATGTTTAGTTGCTTTTGCAGCTTTTTTGGGAGTAATAGAGGATAAGGCTACATTTACCGCGATTGATGGTAAGCATAAAGCTGAAATAAAAGATGATTTGGTGTATTTGCAAATGCAGGATGTATCTGAGATTGAGAAATATGACACCCATTTATTTTTGGATACAGGTTCTCCTCATCATGTTACAATGGTTGAAGATTTGACTAGTTATGATGTAGAGAGTAATGGTAGAGCAATAAGAAACGGAGTTCCTTATTTTGAAGCGGGGAGTAATGTTAATTTTGTAGAAAAGAAAAATGGAAATGCATTTGCTGTACGTACTTATGAAAGAGGGGTAGAAAATGAAACCCTATCTTGTGGTACGGGAGTTACTGCGGTAGCTCTTTCTATGCATGCAATTAAACTAACAAATGATCAGGAAATTGATATTCATACCCAAGGAGGGCAACTAAAAGTTACCTTTCAGAAAAACGGGAATGGATACGAAAATATCTTTTTGATAGGGCCTGCAAAACAGGTTTTTAAAGGAGAGATCACATGGTAACATTAAAAGGAGAAAATATTTATTTACGAGCTCTTGAGCCCGAAGATCTTGATTTTGTTTATATTGTAGAAAATGATGAACAGATTTGGGAAATGAGCTCTACTCAGACTCCATATTCTCGATTTTTGATTAAAGAGTATTTAGAAAATTCACATAAAGATATTTATGAGGTAAAACAATTACGGTTGGTTATTTGCTCTAATGATCATGCGACACTAGGTTTGATAGATTTGTTTGATTTCAATCCTACCCACAATAGAGCGGGGGTAGGTATTTTGATAGCAGAAAAAGAAAATAGAGGCAAGGGCTATGGAGCAGAAGCTTTAGAGCTTATTGTAAACTATAGTTTTACTCACTTGCATTTACACCAATTATATGCAAATATCTCTGAGGATAATCTAACTAGTATTAAATTGTTTGAGAATAAAGGGTTTAATAAAGTAGGAGTGAAGAAAGAGTGGAATCTGGTAAAGGATATTTATAAAGACGAATTTTTATATCAATTAGTATATGTACATTAAAAAAATACTATTAGCTATTGCATTATTAGGTTTAATTGCAGGAGGAATTTTTGCATACTATGTCTATCAATCGGTTTTTTCTCCTAATACGAGTTTTGAAACTAAAACAGCAACTATATATATTCCTACAGGAGCTACCTATACTGAACTTATCGAAACGATTAGTCCGGTTGTTAGTGATATCTATAGTTTTGATAGGGTTGCAAGAAGAAAAGGGTATATTGATAAGATTAAAGCAGGGCGATATATTTTGCGAAAAGGTCTTAATAATAATGAGATTATAAATGTTTTACGAAGTAAGAACTCGCCTATACATATTAGTTTTAATAATCAAGAAAGGTTGGAGAACTTGGCCGGCAGAATTGCCTCTCAAATCGAATCTGATAGTGTTTCTTTGTTGAAAGTGTTTAAAGAAGAGTCTTTTTTAGAAGCAAATGATTTTTCTTTAGAGACTGCTTTGGCAATGTATATACCTAATAAATATGAATTTTTCTGGAATACTTCTGCAGAACAGTTTAGAAAAAGAATGTTGAAAGAATATAATCGATTCTGGAACGAATCCCGTGTATCAAAAGCGAAGAAAATTGGGCTAACTCAAAGTCAAGTTATTACTGTTGCTTCGATTGTGCAAAAAGAAACAGCAAAAGTAGATGAACGCTCTAGGGTGGCAGGGGTTTATATGAATAGATATAATAATAATTGGAAATTAGATGCAGACCCAACTGTGATCTATGCAATTAAAAAACACCGAAATGACTGGGATACGATTATAAAACGTGTGTTATATAAAGATTTGGAGTTAGATAGTCCTTATAATACTTATAAATACGGTTCATTACCTCCAGGGCCAATAGCTATGCCTGACATTTCATCGATTGATGCAGTTCTTAACTATGAAAAGCATGAATATTACTTCTTTGTGGCTAATGTAGAAAACTTCGGGTATCATAAATTTGCTAAGACGATCAACCAGCATAATCGTAATAAAAAACAGTACATTAACTGGATTAATAAGCAAGGTGTAAAACGATGATTATCGACCCGCCTTTGTTGTAGGAAAAAAGCAATGTTTTTTTCTTTTTGAATAAAAAACAACACGAAGTTATTAACAAAATTGTGTTTTTTTTGTGAATTACTAGCAAGTACAATAGTTTATTTTTTTTCGATTAAAACACTGGGTTTGACGTTTAAGTGTCATTTTTAAGGTTTTTTTTGAGTTTTTTAACCGTTTTTAATGATAGTTTTTGATGTAAGATGCTGTTTTTCAGCGTTATAATTATTTTAACACTTAGTTCTTTTTATTTTCTAGAAAAGTTGTATATTTGCACGGCAAAAATTTAAGTAGTGGGGGACGTCATTTGTGATGACTACTTAGAAATTTTTTATATGATAAAGAGGATAATAGGATTATCTATAATACTTACAATTGGGGGAATACTTTTGCTAAGTTTTAGAACAAAAGAGAACGTAGATCTTAGTTCTTATAGTACAGAAGGTTTAGATCTGTATTACATTGCACCGAATTTTAATGAAATAGAAGACGATAATACATTTATCTCTCCAGAGCTTGGAAAATCCTATATAGGATTTAAGGAAGCTGTTGCTTTTAAGGAGTCTCGAGGGGATTATGGTGTGGTTAATCAATTTGGTTATTTAGGGAAATATCAATTTGGTAAAGGGACACTTGCTTTAATAGGGGTTAAAAATGTAAAAAGAAATAAATTTCTAAGCGACCCTGTTCTTCAGGAAAAAGCATTTTATGCAAATCTATCCAGAAATAAATGGGTTTTACGAAGGGATATAAAATGGTTTGTTGGTAGAAGGATGAATGGAGTAGAGGTAACAGAATCGGGAATTCTTGCTGCTGCTCATCTATCAGGACCTGGTGCTGTAAAAAAATATTTACGTAGCGGAGGGGTAGAAGGATTTGCAGATGCTTTTGGAACTACAATTCGATATTATATGAAGCGATTTGGAGGATATGACACTTCTTTTGTTGTTCCAAATAAAAAAGCAAAAGTAATCTAACTTTTCTTATAAGCTCAATCTCTGTGTATGATGTATATTGTGGGTCTTTTGTGAAGATCTACCTCTACCTCTTCTTTTTTCCATTCTTCAACTGTTTTAGTGGCTATGTACTCTGTTGTTAATGTGATATCACATGCAATGCATAATCGGGTATTGTTGTTTAATATGGTTTTTAGGTCGGAAAACATTTTATCATTTCGATAAGGAGTCTCGATAAAAATTTGAGATTGGTTTTTTTCTAAAGAGATCTTTTCTAGATATTTAATGGTTGATTTTCTTTCGTTTTTATCAATAGGTAGATATCCGTTAAAGGTGAAATTTTGACCATTCATCCCGCTGCTCATCATAGCTAGTAGTATTGACGATGGTCCAACAAGAGGTGTTACCGGTATGCCTTTTTCATGAGCTATTTTAACAACTTCTGCTCCTGGGTCAGCAATACCAGGGCATCCGGCATCGGATAATAAGCCAATAGACTCTCCGTTAAGACAAGGGGTGAGGTAACTCGGTATCTCAGAGGTGTCTGTGTACTTATTAACAGTGTTTATGATGATAGAGCGCTGAGACTTGCTGGGGCTTACTTTTTTAATAAATCGCCTTGCTTGCTTTTCGTTTTCTACTATATAATGATTTACTTGCTCTAATACCTTTTTGATGGATATTGGAAGTACTTCTAAAGGGACATCATCTCCTAATCGTGTTGGGATTAGGTATAATTTTCCTTTGGGATCTAGGGGTTTAAATTCCATAGGTTGTTTTGTAACTGGTTTTTTTAAGATCTTTTCGTTGATATTGTTGTTTGTAATGAATGTGCTTCATTGTGTTAAACGCATGTTGTCAATAAATTAATCTTTAAGAACGTCTATACCCTTGATGGGATATACTAAAATAGTATTATTTTTTTATTGTTATCTATTGTAACGTTATTATTTATAATGATAGTATTTAGTTAGAGGAAATGATGCTGATATTAACATTATTTATATGATTGTTGTTGATTGTAGGTTAATTGGGTTCTTTAAGTTTTAAGGCGATGTGGTTACATGCTTCATTGAGCATTTGAAATACATTTTCAAAACCTTGTTCTCCGCCATAATATGGGTCAGGAACATCAAGATTGCTGTTAGGGTGTAGTTCGTTTAGAATGTGGCCTACTTTGTTTTTTTCATGATCATTACTGGCTAGTTCAATTATGTTTTTATAATTAGAGCTGTCCATAACGTATATGTGATCATAAATTGTAAAGTCGCTAATCTTAAATTGAGCGGCTCTTTGATCTGTGATGTTAATACCGTGTTGCTTTGCAATGTCGATAGAGCGTTGATCAGGCTTACTTCCAACATGATAGCTGCTTGTACCACAGGATGTTATATTGTAATAGCGAGAATCAAGTTTGGATTTTAGAATGCCTTCTGCTAAAGGGGATCTGCAAATGTTACCTAAGCATACCATTAGAATTTTAACTTTCATGTGGTTTGTTTTACTGTTTTAAAGTAGTGTGCTATTTTTTGTTAATAATACAATTGTACTATCAATTTTGATTTGCTGTTAAAAATGTAAAATTACAATGTAAGTTTCTTTCCTAAGTCTTCAACGTATTTTCTAAATTGTTTATCTGTAGATGATAGGTTGTCTACTGTTTTACAGGCGTGGAGAACGGTAGCGTGATCTCTTTTTCCTATTTGTGTGCCGATACTGGCTAAAGAGGCTTTGGTTAATTTTTTAGCAAAGAACATTGCTAATTGTCTTGCTTGTACAATATGACGTTTTCGTGTCTTTGATTGTAGTGTTTCTACATCCATTTGAAAATAATCACTTACCACCTTTTGGATATAATCGATGGACACCTCACGTTTTGTGTTTTTAACATAGTTGTCTACTATGGCCTTGGCAAGGTCTATTGTGATGTCTTTTTTGTTAAAAGAAGAATGAGCTATTAGTGATATAATTGCACCTTCTAATTCTCGGATATTGGTTTTGATGTTGTTTGCTAGAAACTCAACTATTTCTTCAGGCATTTCTACACCATCGCGATATAATTTATTTTTGATGATCGAAATTCTGGTTTCAAAATCGGGTTGATGCAATTCTGCAGATAACCCCCATTTAAAACGAGATAGTAATCGTTGTTCTATATCCTGCATATCAACAGGAGCTTTATCACTTGTTAGGATTACTTGTTTTCCGTTTTGGTGTAGGTGATTAAAAATATGAAAGAATACATCTTGAGTTCCTGCTTTTCCGGATAACAATTGAATGTCATCAACGATCAAAACATCAATAATTTGATAAAAATGAATAAAATCATTTCTATTGTTCTTTTTTACAGATTCAATATACTGTTGAGTAAATTTTTCTGCTGAAATGTATAAAACTGTTTTCTCGGGATAATTGTCTTTTATGTTTACGCCAATAGCATGAGCTAGGTGTGTTTTTCCTAAACCGACTCCTCCAAAAACAAGCAAAGGGTTGAATGAGGTGCCTCCAGGTTTATTGGCTACGGCCATACCTGCAGAACGAGCTAATCGATTAGAATCTCCTTCTAAGAAATTTTCAAAATTATAGCTTGGGTTTAGTTGAGATTCTATTTTTACATTTCGTATTCCGGGAATAACGAATGGATTTTTTAATTCTGGATTTTTACTTTTAATAGGGACGTCAACTTCTTGTGAGTTAACTGGAGTTCGATTAGAACTGGGGATTTTTTCCGTAAATGGCTTTTTATTGCCATAAGTGTTTTCCATTTTGATAACATAAACTAACTTAGCACTTTCTCCTAATTCTCGGGTTAAAGATACTTTAAGTAGATTTACGTAATGCTCTTCTAGCCACTCATAAAAAAATTTACTAGGAACCTGAATGCTCAGAGCGCTATCTGTAAGTTTTACAGCTTTAATTGGTTCAAACCATGTTTTAAAAGCTTGAGGTGTAATATTGTCCTCTATGAAAGACAGACAACTATCCCAAACTGATTGCGCGGTTACATTCATTCTCGTGGTTAGGTTTACTTTTTTTTGTATTAAGGTACTAAAAAGAAATTGCTGAAAAACTCCTTACTGATTTTGCTTGACAAATATGTGAACAAAAAATGTAAAAAAAAAACGATTTAGGGGTTGAATATTAATTATTTTTTTTGCATAATTTGAATAATACTACTTTTATTTAAACTAAATAACCTTTATTTCTCACAATATGCTAATCACTTCAGAAACTTTACTAAAGGTCCGATACTCTGAAACAGATCAGATGGGTGTAGTACATCACGGTAACTACGCCCAATATTTAGAATTGGCACGAATTGATTGGTTGTCCCGATTAGGTGTTTCATATAAATCAATGGAAGAAAATGGTGTTATGCTTCCTGTATTTACATTAGACATTAAATTTAAGAAATCTGCTTTCTTCGACGATGAATTAACTGTTAAAACTTCATTAAGGAAGATTCCTACAGTGAAAATCATTTTCGATTTTGAGATTTTTAATAAAAACAATGAATTACTAACAACGGCATCTACAACTTTAGTCTTTGTTGATAGTGAAACAAGAAAACCTATTCTATGTCCTTCTTACTTACTTGAAAAAATAAAAAACTATTAGCCCTGTATTTTTTTGATTTCTATACCATACAACGGGGAAAAAACATCTTTTATTTTGTCAGCAAACTTTTTTCTTACTGAAATGTGAATTTTGCAATTTAATTCAAGATCTTGTTTAGTGATGTTTAGGGTGTTCTCCTTAATGATTCTCATCACTTTATTCATGTCTTTGTACTCGAAAATAATAACAAAATCAATATTAATTGTTTTTTCAACTATTTCTGAAGTTTCGAGTGCTAACTGGGCTGCTGTTCTATAGGCGTTAATTAATCCACCAACTCCTAATTTTACACCTCCAAAATAACGCACTACAACAATTAATATATTGGTGACATCAAAAGATAGAATCTGACCATAAATAGGTTGGCCGGCAGAATTAGAGGGTTCTCCATCATCATTAGTGCGATACCTAAAAGGTTCTACTCCTATTTTCCAGGCATAACACCAATGTCGTGCAGAATGATGTTTCTTTTTAAGGTCAGTAATAATATGTTTGGCTTCTTCTTCTGTAGTAATAGGAAATGTGTATCCAAAAAATTTGCTATTGCGATCTTTAAAAAGAGCTTCCTTTCCAGGAATATTAATTGTTTTATATGTGTCTTTTATTTCCACTCGGGTATATGCTATATAGAAGAGGCAACCAAAATAATACTAATAATCGCCAAGGTGATGCCTATCCAGTTTTTAAGGATTAATTTTTCTTTAAAAAAAAGAATTCCTGCAAGAGTTGAAACCAAAAGTATAGCTACATTGTTAATAGTGAATACTGTAGAGCTATCCATACTATCATGGCGTAATGCCTGAATTAGGAAATAGATCGAAAAATAATTAGGAACCCCTAATATAATTCCTGCAACAATATTTTTAGATGCAATTTTTAATGTTCCGGTTATTGCTTTGAATACTAATGTAATAATTCCGACAATTGCGGCAAATCCAAAAATAGTAGCCGAGAAAACCGGGATGTCATTTTTAGCCACATAATGTGTTTCTAAAAACTTAATACTAGTATCAATAATCCCACTTCCGATAAAAACCAGTAATGGAAAGATTAGATTTTTTTTTGTTAGAGGAATTCCTTCGGTGGTTTTAACCGAAGTAAGATAAACTGCTATAAGTGCAATTAGGATACCTGTGACTTTTACTATACCCGTGCTCTCTTGGTATACTATAATTCCAAATACAATGGGTATTACTAAGCTCATTTTGGTTGCTACCGCGGCTACAGAAAGGCCATTTCTTTGAGTAGTAATTGCCATTAGGTTAAATACAGATATGAATATTATGCCCAAGATCATTGCTCCGTAAAACCATCCTTTTCCAGATACAGAGGGTAAATCTATTGGTTCTGAGTATGCTATAATTCCAGAAATACAAGCTACTATATAGTTTACAACAATTGCTTGTAGCGTATCTACATGGTATTTAGAAAATAACTTGAAGATGATAAAAATCAGAGTAGATGCTAAGACACTTAAAACTAAATAGATCAAAATAAATCAGATTTTATGGTAAATAAATCTGTAACATCTTCGGTTACAGGATTGTTATTCCAGGTGTGCATTCCTAGTGCAGCAGCAGTATCTGTATTGTCCTTTGTGTCATCAATAAAAAGTGTTTCACTTGGGTTTAATTGATGTTGTTCTAGAACAAATTCAAAAATATAAGGTTCTGGCTTTCGTAAATTGATCTCGTGAGAGAGATAAAAAGCATCAAAACATGATTTGAATGCAGGGAAAAAGCTAATATGTTCTTTGATCCAATTAATGTGCAATTCGTTATTGTTACTAAGTAAGATCAACTTATAACGTTGTTCTGAAGCTAGTTTTTGAATGAATTCTAGGCGATGTTTAGGGAAGTCTTGTAAAAGAGCATTCCAGGCATCGGTAAGTTGCTTCTCTGAAGCTTCTGGGATAAACTTCTGAAAGTTTTCTATAAGCTCTTTTGTAGTAATCTTACCTGCTTCGTATAAGATATTAAGCTCTCGTAATTCTGTAGTGAGCTTTTTGTTTTTAAGATTGTATAATTCTCTTTCTGTTGCGGGTTTGTCTAAATTGATAAAGACGTCTCCAAAATCAAAAATTATGTTTTTAATCATTTTGATATATCTTTAGGGTGTCTGTCATAATTCTTTGTTCAGAAATTAAATTTCCTTTATGATCAGGTGCTTTTATTCCAGCTTCAAAAGTAGCATTTCCTTTAAAAACCCTGGCTTCATCCCAAAGATTTTTGTTAATAAAGGATTGTATGGTATAGGAGCCTCCTTCTATAATGACTGATTGGATGTTATGCTTATAGAGAATTTCACATATTTTTTCACTAATATTCTCTTGCGAATCAACAACTTCATAAATAAGAGTATTGCTGTTTACTTTTTTTAATTTTTCTGAAGTAATCACTATTGTCTTTACTGATTGATCCAGTATGGCAGAATTTTTAGGTATTTTTCCTGATCTGTCAATGACAATTCTAATAGGATGATGTTGATCAGTCCAATCTCTTATGGTAAGTTTGGGGTTGTCTTTAATAACGGTTTTACTGCCAACTAAAATTGCTTGTTCTTCTGCGCGCCATTTGTGTACAATTTGCCTAGAATATGTATTTGTAATCCAGACCGGTTCTCTTTTGTTGGTAGAAACCGGTGCAATATAACCATCTGTAGTTTCTGCCCATTTTAGAATGATATATGGTCTTTTTTTATTGTGAAAAGTAAAAAACCTTTTGTTTAATTCAAGACACTCATTTTCTAAAACACCCACTATTACATCACAACCAGCATTCATTAACCTTTGAATTCCAGCGCCCGATACTTTTGCGAAAGTATCTATTGTACCAATAACGACCTTTCTTATTCCTTTTTCAATAATAAGGTCACTGCAAGGAGGTGTTTTTCCAAAATGGCTACAGGGCTCAAGACTAACATAGATTGTAGCGTCTTTTAAGAGAGAAATATCTTCTACTGAAGCAATGGCATTTACTTCGGCATGAGGTTTTCCTGATTGATGATGCCATCCTTCTCCTATGATTTTGTTATTGTGCACAATAACACTCCCTACCAAAGGATTTGGGTAGGTTGTTCCCAGGCCATTTTTGGCTAGCTGGATACATCGTTTAATATATTTTTTATGTGTTGTCACTTTTGAAAATCTCAAAAATAAGTAAAACTATGTGTTTATATCGTATTGTTGATCCATAAAAGAATATTACTCAATACAAATTACCAGGTTTAATTACCTCTTTAGTTCAAATACATATTTTAGAACACCTTTTTTTTGATCTTTATCGGGGTTCCATTTGATGCGAACTATTTGAGTTTCCTTAGAAGGAAATATTTTTTCATTTACACCATGAATAGCTATGAAAACAACACATTCAGAAAAATAATCTTTTTCTACTTCATCATCAATTGATAATATTTTGAGTGTAATTTCATTGTTTCCATTTTTAATAAGTGTTTGGGCTCTATTATCGGTTATTTGACTTCTCAGTTTTTTAAATTCATGTAATTTTTTGCCATTTAAATAAATTTCACCGATTACACCTTTAGTGGTTTCTGCTTCAAATTGATAATATTTAAATGGTTCTGTTTTTAATGCTTCAATTTCTATAGTTTTAGATTTGTCTTGAGGAAAGTTAAATGCAATTAAGAAAGGGAGAATAACTATAATCAAAATAGAGTTTTTAATTGGCTTAATCATTTTGTTTTAGGTTTGATGAATTGTGGTAGATACTAATGTAATGATATGTTATTGATAAAATATGTTCGTTGCAAATATGGTTATTTGGTAGTAGATAATGCATCACCGTATTCAGTGAAAAAACATAAAATCATATTAAACCAATAGCTTTCTTGTTTATTTTAATGCCACCTTTTGTTGTTTGTCAATAGTATAAGGATAAGAAAAGTTTCCAAAATGATATCGAATTACTCCTTTGTATTGTATATCAAGAGAATCATTCTGAATTGCTTTTAGGATACTGCCAAGTATACTGTTTTTGTTTTTTTTATAGACTTTAGAAAGTGAAAAAGTTCCTTCTAGCGGGATGGCGAATTCATTTTTTGAAGGAACATCGAACTCTTGCGAAGAGAGTGCACCAACATCTATGTTATCAACAAAAATGTGAATGCTATCTATCGAAAGTTTTCCTTTTATGTTATTTGGATTATTGAAAACAGCATCCGCTTTGAGTGTTATATCACGCATACTGAAATTTTTAACCTCGATATTATCAACGTATTTAAATTTAGGTTTTTTAGAAATAGAACAGCTGGTAATGCTTATAAACAATGTTGATAATAATAGAAACTTATTCATTGATTCCTTGTTAGATTTAATGTATATTTCAATACCTTTTTAGAAGCTAATTTTTTATTCAAACGAAGATCATAAGAATCTTCTGGATCACGTTTTTGTGATACCACAAAAATAGTATTTTAAACATAATGAGTGATATAAAAATACGAGCAATACAGCCAAAAGATAATAAAGTACTTGCCACAGTAATACGAGAAGTTTTAATAGAAATGGGAGTGCCTAAGGTGGGTACTGCTTATGAAGATAAGTCTTTAGATAGTATGTATGAAACATATGACTATTCAAGAATGGAATATTATGTAGTCGAAGAAGAAGGGAGAATTATTGGTGGTGCAGGGATTGCCCCTTTAGAAGGAAAAGTTATCGATGATATTTGCGAGTTGCAAAAAATGTATTTCTTACCACAAGCAAGAGGAAAAGGAGTTGGGTATAAGATGATAAATAGATGTCTTGATTTTGCAAAAGAACAAGGGTATGCCAAATGTTACTTGGAAACCATGCCTTATATGGAATCTGCCAGGAAATTATATAAAAAAGTAGGTTTTATTCCTTTGGAAGAGCCGATTGGAAATACCGGACATTATAGTTGTCAGGCATGGATGATAAAAGATCTATAATCTAAAACAAACTTTAAATTGAAGATAAAAGACCTTAGAGTTGATTTTGTAAATTCTTTATCCGGGATCTATGATTCTGAAGAAATATTGTCCTTTTTTTACCTGCTTTCAGAAGAGATTTTGGGACTTAAGAGAGTGGATGTTGCTATGCATCTGGATAAAATACTTAGTATTGATGAACAAGCGAGTTTTGATAAAGCTAGAAAACGACTCGAAAAACAAGAACCTGTTCAATATATAATTGGTGAAACTTATTTTTATGGAATACCATTTATGGTTAATGAACATGTGCTAATTCCAAGACCAGAAACTGAAGAATTGGTAGATTGGATTATAGGAGATCAAAAAAAAGGCAAACAATCAAAAACAATATTGGATATTGGTACAGGAAGTGGCTGTATTGCTATTTCTTTAGCAAAAAAAATACCCGAAGCCAAAGTGTATGCAATGGATATATCAGAACAAGCTATACAGGTTGCGAAATACAATGCAAAAAAAAATAAAGCGGATATAACATTTATTAAGGCAGATGTTCTGGAGATTGAAGAACTATTTCAAGATTTTGATATCATCGTGTCTAACCCGCCTTATGTGCGTGAGTTGGAGAAAAAAGAAATGAAATCTAATGTGCTTGATAATGAACCGCAACAAGCGTTATTTGTTTCTGATAGTGAACCTCTACTTTTTTATAAGAAGATTACAGATTTGGCCAGTGCAAAGTTAAGAGAAAATGGTAGTTTGTATTTTGAAATTAATCAGTATCTGGGCATAGAAACTAAAAAAATGATTGAAAGTAAAGGATTTAAATCTGTAGAAGTACGTAAAGATTTATATGACAACGAACGTATGATAAAGGCTCGTTTCAATTAAAAAAATATTAATATGAACAATCTGAATTCAATTTGTGTATTTTGTGGAAGCAGTGAAGGAAACGATACTAAGGTTATTGCCGAGGCATTTTTATTAGGAGAAAAACTAGCACAGCAAAAAATTACTTTGGTTTATGGTGCTGCAAAAATTGGAATAATGGGTAAGGTTGCTCAAGGAGTGATGCAGCAAAAAGGAAAAGTAATAGGAGTGATTCCAGAATTTTTAAAACGAAAAGAAGTAGTGCATCAAGGGCTATATGAACTGATTACTACTGTCAATATGCATGAGCGAAAGATGAAAATGCAGGAGCTTAGTGATGGCTTTATTACATTGCCGGGAGGATTCGGAACATTAGAAGAGCTATTTGAGATTATAACATGGTCTCAGTTGGGGCTTCATCAAAAACCAATTGGACTTTTAAATACCAGAGGATTTTACAATGATTTGTTAGCTTTGTTAGAAAACATGGTACGAAGAGGGTTTTTAAAAATGGACAACTACGAGTTGCTCCTTGTTGATGATGATATAGATAGGTTATTAGAGAAAATGAGAACCTTCAAGCCGACACAAGTTCCAAAATGGTTAAAGCCAGAGAGGACATGATGTTTTGATAGTTAGATGAAAACAAAACGATTTTATAAAAGCATTAAAAACAAAAAAATAATTGTCTTACTTATTAAATCTACCAATGCATGGTAGATATTCTATCTGACTATTAAAAAATAAGACATATAAATGCCAATGAATACAGAACAACACATCAATCAATTAAGGGAAGAACTAAGACAGCATAATTACAACTATTACGTACTGGATGCTGCTGTGATCAGTGATTATGAGTTTGATATGAAACTCAAAACACTACAGGAATTAGAAGAAAAACATCCCGAATATTATGATCCCAATTCTCCAACACTTAGGGTTGGCGGTGAGGTAACTAAGAATTTTGAAACGATAGTTCATGAATATCGAATGTATTCTTTGGATAATTCATATTCAAAAGAAGATCTATTGGATTGGGAAAAACGTATTAAAAAGTTGGTTGATGGAGAGGTGAATTATACCTGTGAACTTAAATATGATGGGGCATCGATAAGTCTTACTTATGAAAATGGAGTACTGGTAAAAGCAGTAACTAGAGGAGATGGTATTCAGGGAGATAATGTTACTCCAAATGTGAAAACTATTAATTCTGTACCACTAAAACTGAAAGATGGTTTTCCTCCAAAGTTTGATATACGAGGTGAGATTATTTTGCCACATGATGGTTTTGCAAAAATGAATGAGGAGAGAATAGCGATTGGCGAAGATCCCTATGCGAATCCTCGAAATACGGCCTCTGGTAGTTTGAAATTGCAAGATAGTAGCGAAACGGCTAAGCGACCACTAGATTGTTTGTTGTATAGTATTATTGGAAACAGATTAGGGATTGTTACTCAATTCGAGAGTTTAGAGAAGGCCAGAGAATGGGGGTTTAAAGTCCCGGTGGAATCCAAGCTGGTACATTCGATTGATGAGGTGTTGGATTTTGTAGCATACTGGGATGAGCATCGTCATAATTTGCCTTATGAAACAGATGGTGTGGTGATTAAAGTAAATGACCTTCAACAACAGGAAGAACTTGGTTTTACTGCTAAAGCTCCCAGATGGGCTATGGCATATAAATTTAAAGCTGAACAGGTTTTTACTACCCTTCATGAAATTACATATCAGGTAGGTAGAACAGGTGCAATTACTCCGGTAGCTAACCTTGAACCTGTATTGCTTGCAGGAACTACAGTAAAAAGAGCTTCTTTGCATAATGCTGATCAGATTGCGAAGCTAGATATACGTGTGGGAGATACCGTTTTTGTTGAAAAAGGAGGAGAGATTATACCAAAAATAGTAGCAGTTGATTTTCAAAAAAGAGACAATAATTCGCAACCAACAGTATATATAACTCAATGCCCAGAATGTCATACTGATCTTATTCGTAAAGAAGGAGAAGCTCAGCATTATTGCCCTAATTATCAAGGTTGTCCTCCTCAGATAATTGGTCGAATACAGCATTATATTTCTCGTAAAGCGATGGATATAGATGGGTTAGGAGGAGAAACTGTAGCGCTACTGGTTAATGAAAACCTGATCATAAACTATGCAGATCTTTATGAATTAAAAAAAGAACAGGTTATTCCTTTGGAGAGGATGGCAGAAAAAAGTGCAGAAAACCTTATTTCTGGAATAGAGAAATCTAAAGAAATTCCCTTTGAACGTGTTTTATTTGCATTAGGAATTCGATATGTGGGAGAAACCGTAGCAAAGAAACTTGCTAAGCATTATAAGTTTATTGATGCTATTATCGAAGCTTCAGAAGAAGAACTGGTAAATGTAGATGAGATAGGAATAAAGATAGCTCAAAGTGTAGTTGAGTTTTTTGCTTCCCAAGAAAATAGGAATTTGATTAGCAGGTTAAAACAATATGGTGTTCAGTTAGAAATTTCTGCAGAAAAACTGGCAAGTCAAACAGATACTTTGCAGGGGCAGACATTTGTGGTTTCTGGAGTTTTTGAAAAAGTATCACGGAATGAGCTTAAAAAATTGATTGAAGATAACGGAGGTAAAATCTCTAGTTCTATCTCTTCTAAAACCTCTTTTGTTGTAGCAGGTGCTAATATGGGGCCTAGTAAGTTGGAAAAAGCAAAAACATTAGAGATTCCTATTATTAGCGAAGACGAATTTCTTAGCAAAATAGCATGAAAATAAGAACTCTTATTAAAATGTTGTTGTTTATTACGGGTGGGCTTTGTGTGTTAAGTACTGCTATGAACTGGCCTGATCTAGAGCTTTATGTGAAGCCAGCTACCGTGCCTTTGTTTTTTATGTTGTATTGGTTTAATACCAAACGTGTAAATATTGTGTTTTTATTAGTTTTGCTACTTTGTTTTTTAGGAGATATATTTCTATTGACGGACTTGCAGAATAGTTTTGTGTATGTCTTATTAAGTTATGGTGCCTGTTATTTATTATTATTTTACTTTTTATATAAAAATCATAAACCTATAGATTATGATGGTACAGATATCGTTTATGTATCAGTTTTTTTTGTAGCATGGTCTCTTATTGTTTACCAAATTTATGACGCAATACATATAGGAATGGGGGGGATTAAATACTATGGATTAGTGTATATGCTGATATTGTATATCCTCTTTATAGGAGCCGTTTTTCATTATGTAAATGTTAGGTCAACCAAATCATTATGGTTTTTGATCGCAATATTAAATTTTGTTATTAGCGACTCTTGCTTTGCGTTAAACAGATTTTATGTTTCTTCAATCGAATTTGAAATTATTAATTCTATTTACCAATTGTTAGCTGTTTTTTTTCTGGTACAGTTCAAAATATCTAGCTCAACTTCTTTAAAATTAAATAAGTTGTAAGGGTGGGTTGAGGTTATTTTGAGTTACCTCAAAATTTAGTATCTTGTGTAAGGGAAAAATTATATGATTGTGTAACAAAGCATTCTATGAAGAATCGTATTGATGTTTTTAGGATGTAAATTAAAATTAATGAATGGAGTAAAATTACTAAAGCTTTTAATTTCTTTTTTAATTATTATACAAGTGTTAGTGTTTTAAAATGATGCTAGTTTGATTCTGTTGTATAAATAATCACACTTTTCTTTGTAATAAGAATTGTACGTGTTTTTATGCTATTGATGATATTGTAAAATTTCAGTTAGAAGTGTATATGGTCGCTTAGATACTGTTGTTTTGTTTCTTGTGTAATAATCGTAAGTCATTTATGTATAATAGCAGAGATGTTTTTCCTGGTGTTGGGTGAATTTCTATTTTACATTTATATTTTATGATTTACTTGGAGCTTAAAAACCCTATAGAAGAAATACAAGTATTAGGGATTTCACTATTTGTTATTAGTTTGTGTTTTACTAATTGTAAGAACGATGCATCATATAAAGCATACGATCAGAAAAATCATTATGTTTTTTTACCCGTGTTAAATTTTTACATTTAGTGACTTTATGTTCTTGGTTGATAATTTTATCCAAGATCTAAAGAGCTTAGTGTGCTTAAATTAGTACTATATATGAATCTTGTAATTTTTTGAAAAATCCTTGAAAAAAATAAATATAACATATTTACTTACCTATTTTGCTTTTTTGATCGTTATATGTGTAGCTATTTTTTTTGATAAATGGTTGTTGATATATGTTAAGCCAATTGTTCCTGTATCATTAATCCTTTTATATCAAAGATTCGCAAAAAAGACTAATTTTTTGTTTCCTTTAAGTATGCTTGTGATTGCAGTAACCGATGTTTTTGTGTATTTAGATTTTATGAAGTATTTTTCTGTTATTGCAATACTAATAGCTTCGTTCTATACCTTATGTTTACTTCTGTTAAAGGATTTCATATCAATACAAGAAATAAAATTGAATAAATTAATATCACCTCCAGCGATAGTTGGCGTACTTTTGATAGGGTATCTTATTTTTGCTATTACGGGGTTGGTTTTGCCAAAAATTATAAATTCTATAGAGTCAATAATATTGATAATACTAAGTCTTCTTTTGTTTGTTACAGTTTGTTTTTTTATTTATGTTGCTAATCGATATGAAAAATCAATTTATCTTTTTATAGCTTCGTGTTGTACATTATTTGTAGATGCGTTTCTTGCTATAAATGAATTGTATTATTATAGTAGATCGTTTACTACATTGATCAATATTGTGGAAATAGCAGGGATATACTTTTTTACTATTTTTTTAGTAGAAACAAAACTTGTTAAAAAGGAACGTTTAAAAGACAAATATTTATAGATTTAACAAAAATCATTAAGTTGTGTTAATTGTGAAGTTTTTGTTTTTTCTCGAAGTATACCAGATGATTTTAATTTGTAAAATGGCTACATTTGTGGCTTATTAATTTTTAATAAATGATTTTAAAAGGTCTTAAAAGAAATGCAATAAAGAAAAGTGTCGAAGCATATCTCGGAAAAAGAGAAGCTAGATCTCAAAACATTTCTAATTTAAAAACGCTTGCAGTTCTTATTGATGCAACTCAATCTATTAATATCGTTTCATTATTGAAACTTGCTAATGAATTAGGAGTAAAATCAGAAGAACTTAAAGTAATAGGTTATAAAGAAGATCAGAAAGAAATTATAGATGATAAGGATGCGGCGTATTACAATGATAAGAGTTTTGGAGTAAATGGTGCAATAAAAAGTAAGTCTTTACAAGATTTTGTAGATAAAGATTTTGATGTTTTGATCAATTTTTATGAAAAAAACTCTGTAGAGTTAAACTATGTTGCAGCAGCTTCTAAAGCTAAATTTAAAGTTGGTTTTGCAGCAGTAGATAATCGAATTAACGATTTGATTATTGGAGCAACAACCAATGATGCCAATCTTTTTATCTCAGAGCTTAAGAAATATTTAAAAATTTTACAGATTATATAGTATGAGTGACTTTCTAAGAGGAACAGGTATAGCATTAGCTACTCCTTTTAATAGAGATGGATCGATAGATTATGATGGTGTTACATCATTAGTTAATTATTGTATAGAGGGAAACGTAGAATATTTGGTTGTACTAGGAACCACTGCAGAATCAGTTGCACTCTCTAAAGAAGAAAAGAAGAGTTTAACAGAACATATAGTAAAGATAAATGATAAAAGACTCCCTTTGGTGATTGGAGCGGGAGGAAATAACACATCAGCCGTTCTTGATGAAATTAAAGAAATCAATTCGTCTGATTTTGATGCGATTCTTTCTGTTGTTCCCATGTATAATAAACCTAGTCAGGAAGGTATTTATAGACATTATAAAGCTATAAACGACATTGCCACTTTACCAGTTGTATTGTATAATGTTCCGTCTAGAACAGCGACTAATATGACAGCAGAAACAACTTTACGTCTTGCTCAATTAGATAAAATAATTGGGATAAAAGAAGCTGTAGGAGATTTTACTCAGGTCTTGCAGATTATTAAAGACAGGCCTTCAGGTTTTCTTGTGATTTCTGGTGATGATGTATTAGCATTACCAGCTGTGGTTGCAGGAGGAGATGGAGTAATAAGCGTAGTAGGTCAAGGATTTCCAAAGTCATTTTCAGAAATGATACGATTAGGGCTATCAGGAGAAACAAAAAAAGCATTCGAGAAACTGTATGCACTATTGCCAGCTATAGATTATGCTTTTGAAGAAGGGAATCCTGCGGGAATAAAAAATATCCTGAAAGTAAAAGGGATATGTGAAGATAATCTTCGTTTGCCATTAATACCTGTTTCAGAAGGTCTGGCAAAAAAAATAAAAGAATTTATTGAAGATTAATCGTTTTTAAAAATGAAGTAATGGCAAGAAAAATAAAAGACCCTGGTATAGGTAAATCCTCTAATAAACATGCTAAGCGATTTATTAATCCAGATGGATCTTTTAATATAAAACACATCAATAGGCCGAGTTCTTTATCTGAGAGCTATAATTATCTAATTAGTATTACCTGGACCAAATTCTTCTTATGGGTAGTATTGGGGTATACTCTGGTTAATTCGTTATTTGCCGTTATTTATACATTTTTGGGGATATCAAATATAACAGAACCTACAGGGGATCTTTTTAGAGATTTTCTTAATGCCTTCTTTTTTTCGGCTCAGACTATTACAACTGTGGGGTATGGAGCAATGGCGCCAAAAGGGCTTGTTTTTGGTATTATTTCTTCTTTTGAAGCACTCATAGGATTGTTAAGCTTTTCATTTATCACAGGGTTGTTATATGGTAGGTTTTCTAGACCAAGAGCAAATATTCGATTTAGCAACAGTATGATATTTAGAGAACATAATGGAGTAGATTGTATTATGTTTAGACTAATGAGTAGAAGTGCTAACGTGATGATTCGACCTAAAATTGAAGCTACACTCTCTTTGTCTCAGGAGAGTAAAGGTAAAAAGTATGTCAATAATTTTTATAATCTAAAACTAGAAAGAAATTCGATTACATATCTGCCTACGACATGGACTATTGTACATCCTATAGATGAATCGAGTCCGCTAAAAGAGTTTAGTAAAGAACAATTGCAAAAATTAAGTGGAGAAGTTTTAATATTAGCTAGCTATTATGATGAATCTTTTGCACAAGAAGTTCATCAGGTTCACTCTTATGTGTTAAAGAATTTAAAACAAGATCAAAATTTTATTCCGGCATTTTATTATGATGATGAAGGGTATACAGTTTTGGATCATAATAACCTGGATAAAACCTTACCACGTAGTTCTACTTAGTTTTGTGAAAAAAATAGAGTGTTAAATACCGTTTAATTCTGCAACATGCTTATAGTTTCTTAGTTATTAAAATGAGCTAAAATCAATAAAATGATAAAAATAGAAATGTTTATTAGCCAATTTTACCTGCTTAATTATAGAACAATAAAGAATGGCAGGCGAATAGATGAATTAAAGTTTTTCTAATACGGCAGAAATATATACTTTTGCCAGATGTTTTTTTAAGATATGAAGAGATTATTGTATTTACTTATTTGTGTATTATTTTTAGGATCTTGTAGTGAATACCAAAAAGTACTTAGAGGTGAAGATTTAGTTGCTAAATATAAAGCGGCAGAGGACCTGTATAAAGCAGGAAAGTATAAAAAGGCCTTGAAGCTTTTTGAACAGATTGTACCTCAATATAGAGGTAAGCCACAGGCAGAAAGAATAATGTTTTATTATGCTGATACATATTATCAGTTAGAAGATTATTATCTAGCAGGATATCAATTTGAAAGATTTGCTAAATCTTATCCCAAAAGTGAAAAAAGGGAAGAAGCATATTATAAAGGAGCTAAAAGCTATTATGACTTATCTCCAAGATATAGTTTAGATCAAGAAGATACAGATAAAGCACTCGAAAAACTTCAGTCTTATATTAATGCATATCCAGAAAGTGAGAATTTAAAAGAAGCAAATAAGTTAGTTACAGAGCTTAGAGATAAAAAAGAAAGGAAGGCATATGAAGTGGCTAAACAATATCATCATAGAGAGAATTATAAAGTAGCTATTTCAGCTTTTGATAACTACCTTATAGATCATCCTGGATCTCCTTATAGAGAAAAAGTACTATATTACAAATTGGAGTCAGAATACCTTTTGGCTATTGGTAGTTATGAAAGTTTGGTGAGAGAACGTTTAGAAACTGCTCAAGGATATTATAATAGTTATAAAAAATATTATAAGACAGAAGGGGAGTATTTGGAAAAAGCAGAAGAATTAGGAGAAGATATAAAGACAAGATTAGAAGAATATAAATAGAAAATAAAGTAGAAGATGGATTTGAAAAAAAGTAATGCGCCGGTAAACACAACTACTATTGATAAAAATCGTATCGATCAACCAACAGATAATATCTATGAGGCAATTTCGATAATATCAAAAAGAGCAACTCAAATCAATACCGATATCAAGAAAGAACTTCTTGAAAAATTGGATGAGTTTGCTACTTATAATGATAGTTTAGAAGAGATTTTTGAAAATAAAGAACAGATAGAAGTTTCTAAATTTTATGAAAGATTACCTAAGCCACATGCTTTAGCAGTACAAGAATGGTTAGAAGGTAAGATCTATCACAGAAATACAAAAGTAGACACAGAATCTCTATAAATTTATGTCTATAATAAGCGGTAAAAAGATTTTAATTGGTGTCACCGCTGGTATTGCTGCATATAAGACAGCAAGTTTAGTACGATTATTTATTAAATCGGGAGCAGAGGTGAAAGTTGTTATGACGCCCGCTGCAAAGGATTTTGTAACACCGCTTACATTGTCTACATTATCCAAAAATCCCGTACATTCTTCTTTTTTTGATGATGAAGATCAAAATGCAATATGGAATAATCATGTGGATTTTGGGTTATGGGCAGATTTTATGATCATAGCACCAGCTACAGCTAATACATTATCCAAAATGGCAACAGGTAATAGTGATAATTTACTATTAGCAACCTATTTATCTGCAAAATGTCCTGTTTATTTTGCTCCAGCAATGGATTTGGATATGTATAACCATCCTTCTACTCATCAAACATTTAAAAAATTAGAAGAATTTGGTAACATCATGATTCCCGCAGAATCAGGAGAATTGGCAAGTGGTTTGATCGGTCAGGGACGTATGGCAGAGCCTTTTGCTATTATTGAATTTGTAGAAAAAGATATTTTAGACAAACTACCGTTAAAAGGTAAACAAGTTCTGATTACTGCAGGTCCTACATATGAAGCCATTGATCCGGTAAGATTTATAGGTAATCACTCTAGTGGTAGAATGGGGATCGAACTTGCTAAAACAGCAGCTAATTTAGGAGCGCAGGTAACTCTTGTTTTAGGGCCTTCAGCTCTTAAAATTAATCATAATCTTATTCATGTGATCAATGTAATTAGCGCTAAAGATATGTATGAAGCTGTGGTCTCTGTATATAATGATTGTGATATTGCAATCGCATCTGCAGCAGTTGCAGATTATAGACCTAAGATCATATCAGATCAAAAAATAAAAAAGGCAGATACAGAGTTTTCTATTAAATTAGAGCGAACAAATGATATCCTTAAATGGATGGGAGCAGAGAAGAAAAACCAATTTCTAGTTGGATTTGCTTTAGAGACAGAAAATGAAGAAGAAAACGCCAAGAAAAAATTAAGAAATAAAAACTTGGATTTAATTGTTCTCAACTCTCTTAATGATAAAGGAGCTGGTTTTAAGGGACAAACGAATAAAGTAACATTAATTAATCATAAATTAGAGATTAAAGCGTTTGACTTAAAAACAAAGTCAGAAGTTGCACAAGATATATTTAATGAAATTAATACACTGAACAATGAATAGGTTGTTACTTGTTATCGTATTTATAGTTAACGTAGGAGTTAATGCTCAGGAATTTAATGCTACCGTAGCTGTTAATGCTGAGCAAACGGGTAATCCCAATTTACAAGTTTTTAAAACCTTAGAACGTTCATTAACCGAATTTATTAATAACTCAAAGTGGACTTCTGTAGACTACCGAACAGAAGAAAGAATTAATTGTAGCTTCTTTATTACTATAAGTAGTTATGATAATGATCTTTTTTCTGCTACTGTGCAAGTACAGGCATCTCGTCCGGTGTATGGATCTAGTTATAATACTACAATCTTTAATATAAATGATAAGCAGTTTAATTTTAATTACTTAGAATTTCAACCTTTAAATTATAACCCAAATAGTTTTGAATCGAATTTGATCTCTGTAGTTGCATTTTATTTGTACACCATTTTGGGTGTAGATGCAGATACTTTTGAGTTAAATAGTGGAACAAGCTATTATCAGGAGGCTAAAAATATTGTTAGTAATGCTCAGGGTGGTAATACACTTGGTTGGGCCAGAGAACAAAATCCTAATAGGTTTAGACTTAATGATGATCTTCTTTCTGGAACATATGAAGGGTATAGAAAAACGATGTATACCTATCATAGAGATGGGTTAGATGTTATGTATAATAATATAAAACAAGGGAAAGAAACGATTGCTGAATCTATGAAAGCCCTTGAAGAAATGCACAATACCAGACCTAATTCTTATATAATGAGAGTGTTTTTTGATGCCAAAGCAGATGAGATTTCAAGTGTTCTTTCCGGAGGACCTTCAGTTAACATTGCTGAAACCGTTGAAATTCTTAATAAAGTAGCACCTACATATTCGGAAAACTGGAAAACTATAAAGTTTTAAAAAGCACTTTATTTTGAAATAAGTATAATTAAAAATTTAAATACTATTTTTAATTATTGTAAATAGTATCTTTACTTTTTTAAAAACAACAAAAACTTTTCTATCCTTTGCTAAAAGGTCTTTCTATAAAAAACTTCGCCTTAATAGAAGAGCTACAAGTAGCTTTTGATTCTGGTTTAATAACGATTACAGGAGAAACTGGAGCGGGTAAATCTTTATTGCTTGGTGCTTTGGGACTGCTATTAGGAAAAAGAGCAGATCTTAGCAGTGTTAAAGATAACTCTCAAAAATGTGTCATAGAAGGAGTTTTTGATGTAAAGAAATACGGGCTTGCTTCTTTTTTTGAAGAAGCAGCACTGGATTATGAAGATCAAACTATAATCAGACGTGAGATTCTACCATCTGGTAAATCCAGAGCTTTTATTAATGATACTCCTGTCACTTTGCAGTCATTGGCATCTCTGGGAAGTAGATTAATAGATATTCATAGTCAACATCAGACATTAGAAGTAACTACAAATGATTTTCAGTTTGAGGTATTAGATGCATTGGCTGATGCAGATCGCGAAATAAAATCTTATAGACGGGGTCTTGAGCTCTTAAAAGAAAAAGAAAAAGAAGTAGGTGTTCTTATAACAGATCAGGAAAATTTCACAAAAGAATATGACTACAATGCTTTTCTTTTAAGTGAATTGGAAGAAGCAAAGCTTAAACCTGGTGAACTACAAGAGCTAGAAGAACAATACGATCAGCTTAATAATATAGAAGAAATTCAGGAACGATTATCAGGATCTGCTGCTATAATGTCTTCAGAAGAGGTTGGGGTGTCTGATCAATTAAATACAATTAAAAATAACCTCACGAAGATAGAATCGTATTCTGGACCTTTGCAAGAGCTTTCTAAAAGAATCCAAAGTGTTTATATAGAATTAGATGATATAAGCAGTTCATTGCTTGATGAATTAGAAAAGCTGGAGGCAGACCCTGTGCGACTAGAGCAAATTAGTCAACGTTTACAATTATTACATAATCTGCAAGTAAAACATGCCGTATCAGATATAAAAGAATTAATTGTAATAGCAGATGCGCTGCGAGAAAAAGTTTCTAAAACAGAATCTCTTTCCGAAGATATAGAGAGACTTAAAAAAGAAATAATTACTATTCAATCTCAATTAGATGAGGTTGCAGGAAAGATTCATAAGAAACGAAATAAAGCGCTTCCTTTACTGATAAAGGAGCTAGAAGAAATTCTTAAAGCGTTAGGGATGCCAAATGCTGCATTTCAAGCTTCTTTAGAGCTACAGAATAAGTATTTGTCTAATGGAAAAGAAGTACTAACATTTTTATTCTCTGCCAATAAAGGAGGAGCGTTTGGACAGCTTAAAAAAGTAGCTTCAGGAGGAGAACTATCAAGAATTATGATTGCTATTAAATCTATTCTATCAAGATATACGCAATTACCAACAATAATTTTTGATGAAATAGATACTGGTGTATCCGGTGAAGTTGCTCATAAAATGGCAGATTTAATGATGAATATGAGTAAAAACCTACAGGTTTTTAGCATTACACACTTGCCACAGATTGCTGCTAATGGCCAAAACCATTATAAAGTCTACAAAGAAGATATACAAAATACTACTATTACTCAGCTTAAATTGTTAAGCGAGGAAGAACGAATTAAGGAAATCGCCGAAATGATAGGTGGTAAAAATATTTCTGATTCGGCATTAACCCATGCAAAATCGTTATTAAATTCAGCCTTAAATTAGATAGGGAAAAGTTGTGAATCTACCATAAATAAGTAGATTGTTATACGCTTTGATCGAGTCTCTAAAAAACAAGCCTTAAAGTGCTAAAACTATGTATTTTATCGATTATTTGCAATATAAGACGTTTAAAGGGTGTTTTTTGTCGATTTTAACACTCTGGCCATAGTTTGTCTTCTTTTATTTTGTAGCTTGTATCGGTAGCCCCAAAACCTACGCCCCCAAATTATGAAATCACCTGTTAAAGTAATCTATATTGCTTGTATGGCAATGTTGTTATATTCGTGTTCTGCAGAAAATGTTGAAGAAGATTTAGGGTCTTCTAATAAAGAATTTATTGTCCCCGAAGTAAAATCAATTGAAATTGAAATTTTGGATCTTATAAACAACTATAGGATTTCCAAAGAATTAAATGCTCTTACACCTTTGGATGTTATAAAATCACAAGCATATAGGCATACCGATTATATGATTAAGCAAAATAACATATCTCACGATTATTTTTATGAGCGTAAATCATACCTTGTTACTAACGCAGGAGCGAGTAAAGTAGCCGAAAATGTAGGATATGGGTATTCCTCGGCAGAATCTATTGTTAATGCGTGGATAAAAAGTGATAGCCATAGAAGTACCATAGAAGGAGATTTTACGGCTTTTGATATTTCTATAGAACAAAATGAAGATGGAGTGATGTACTGCACTAATATTTTTATCAAAAAGTAGTACTTTTCTAATTACTTCAAGATGTGTGTTAATTATTTATAGTCATTGAGTATTAAAAAAGCTGAACGTCTGTTTTCATCGTGTTCTTTTTCGGTACAGGGAGGTTTGTTGTTTATGCCGCACTTGTTTAATAGTTGAGATTCTCCATACCCTTTTGCACTTGGAATCCTTTCTTTAGCAATTCCTCTGGATAAAATATAATCTCTGGTAGCATTAGCTCGTCTATAAGAAAGTTTCATGTTATATTTTGCACTTCCTCTATTATCTGTATGAGACTCAATCTTTATAATCATTTTAGGGTTTTCTCGCATTACATTAACAATATTCTCTAATTCATATGCTGCATCTGCACGAATATCATATTTGTCAAAATCAAAGAAAATAGGGTTAACTACAATTTCTTTCTTTATAATTAGTGGAGTTAGGTATAAATCTAATTTGACCTTGTTTCCATTAGTTGTAGTTGTTGAAAATTGTTTTGAATCAGGTCTGTAATTTGCTTTGGTAGCAAGGATAGAATATGTTTTTCTACATGATATTTCTTCAAAAACGTAGTTGCCGTTGTTATCTGATAGGGTGGTGCTGATAATTTTACCCGTTTCATCAATAATTTTGACAGTAACATCAGCAAGTGATTTTAAGGTAAGTTTATCGTATGTTATGCCGGTTAAAACTTGTTTACATTCATACTTGTCAAAAGCATATATGTCATCGCTTCCCTTACCTTCAGTTCTATTAGATGAGAAATATCCAGAATCACCATTTGAGTTTAATGAGAAAGCAAAATCATCATAACCACTATTATAAGGAGCTCCAAGGTTCTTAATCTCTATATCCTCATCAACCCTTTTTTTAAGTATGTTAGATTTGTAAATATCTAAAAAACCAAGGTTTATATGACTGTCTGATGAGAAATATAGTGTAGAGTCTTTTGCTACAAAAGGAAATACTTCTCGGCCTTCGGTATTAATTTTATCACCTAAGTTTTTTACAACTCCAAAAGAATCATCATCGTTAATAGCTACTTTATATATGTCTGATTGCCCATATCCTCCTTTTCTGTCTGATACAAAATATAAGGTTTTTTCATCTGGGCTTAACGTTGGATGTCCTGTAGAGAAAGTTTTATCATTAAATGGTAGTTCTTCAACGGCTGTCCATTGGTTACCTTTAAACTTAGCTCTATATAGTTTTAGATTAGAATTGCCTTCTTTGTCATAAGATGTTCTTTTTCTTTTATTAATATTGTTTCTGGTAAAAAAGAGTGTTTTTCCATCCTTAGTGATTGTTAATGTGCCTTCATGTTCATTCTTTAAATTTACTATGTCTGAAGAAATGGGAGCAATGTCATTTACTACAATGGTCGAATCAATTCGATCAATTGTAGATTGGTAGATATTTAAATAAGGCTCTCCATTCCATTTATAAATTTTCTTTTTGCCTTTAGTATTATCATCTGCTCGAGAAGATGAAAAATATAAATTTCCATTTTGTTCATACCCACCGAAATCTGAATATTTGCTATTGGAGTTTAAGTTGATTACCCGAACATGAATATCTTTTGGGGTAGATAATTCTTGAAATTTTTCAAGACTTATACTTTTAAATTTTTTAGTGTACTTACCGTTTTGTTGAAGCTTTTTAAACTTTTTAAGCCAGAGGTTAGCTTCATTGTATTTGCCCAAACTTCGTAAAGTTTGTATATACTTATAGATATATTGAGGGTGTATTTTATTGTACTTGTTAACTGCTTTGTTGTACCAAAAATATGCTTGTTTTGAGTTAGAATTGTTATAATAACAATCTCCAATTCTAGATAGGATGTGTTCGCTACTATCTTCTTTTTTTAATGCTTCTTTATATAGTTCTACGGCTTTTAAATATGCGAAATCTCTAAAATATTTATCTGCTACCTTTATTTTTTGAGCATGAATAAAGGTGCTAAACAGTAATGCTAAAATTAGAAATATTCTATTTTTCATGCGTATAATATTAAAAGTATCTTGGAGATCTAACGCGCTTTTCATTAAACAGTTCATACATCAGTAAAAATTCATGAGTACCACCTATATATGGTCTTATGTCTGAAATAAAATGCTCATAGGCATAGCCGATTCTAATTTGTTTTGTTACTTGAAAATCGGCTAAAGCTCCTATTGAAGCGGTGTATTCATTATATCTGTATGAGCCTCCGAGCCAAAATTTTTCATAGAATAGGAAATTCGCATTTAAATCAACAGAAACTGGGGCTCCATTTGTTGCTTTAAAAAGAGCTGATGGTTTTAATTTTGTGTTTGTAGTAAGATCAAATACATATCCTCCTGTTAAATAATAACTAACACGTTCTAGTGCTACATATTCTACCGTAGATGTTTCAGCGGTACGATTATTATCGGTGTTTAATATTCTTGGTGATGATAGCCCGAGATACCATTTGTCTGAGTGCAGATATAGCCCTGCACCAATATTAGGATTCCAACGGTTAGCGTAATTTCCAAAGAAAGGATCTTCTGTTACCTCAGGATCATTTAAAAATTCCTGATCTAAATTGTAATTAGTAGCTCCAGCCTTGAATCCAAAAGCTAATTTCGAATTATCTGTAATATTAATAGAATATGAGAAATCACCATAAATATATAGGTAGTTTTCAAACCCAGGAGTATCTCGTATTACAGATAATCCAACTCCTATTTTTTCGTTTCGTAATGGAGAATGAGCAGATAGTGTCTGGGTTTCAGGGCCACCTTGTATTCCTGTCCATTGACTTCTGTGCAAACCTACGATACTTAATGTCTCTCTACTGCCTGCATAAGCCGGATTTATGGATATGGTATTAAACATATATTGCGTAAACTGCGGTAACTGTTGTGTATATCCGATAGCGCTAATGCATAGTATTAATAATACTCCTATTTTGTTTTTTGCGATGCCCATTAATTATTTTTTATTTTGTGCCAATATATAATGGGGAGCTAAATGGTTTTAAACCACTATTGTTTATGGTCACAATACAATAATATGTACCACTAGGTACTTGATTTGCTGACCCTAAAGATGATTGATGTGCTGTGCCATTCCAATCATTTTGATAGTCACTTGATTTGTATATAATTGCCCCCCAACGATTAATAATTTTAACATCTACAACATAACCACAGTTTTCTACACCATTCACTGCAAAATATTCATTGTACGAATCTCCATTTGGTGTAATTACCTTTGAAATTTTGATAGTATCTTCCCCACAAGAGAATACTGCACATCTATTATGCACTTCTATTGTTGTTTCAAGATATATTGGACAAGCTAAGTTGTTTTCTGTGTAACTAAATACAATCTCTTCAGAGGTATCTTTGTCCAATAATTCGATGCTTAATGGATCAAAAAAATGATCATCAATTACAGATGTATTTCCAGATGTAACTTCCCAGATTCCACCAGTACTATAGTCGCCTTCTAGTAGGTCGAACAAATCAAAAATTTGTGATTCTATTTCATCCAGAGCACATAAGCTGGTGTCATTTGCGATTACAGAATTGTTTTCAAATGTTATTTTTGCTTGTAGTGTAGTTGTGTTATTACAATCATCTGTAATGTTATATTCTACTACCAAAACTCTATCTGTTATATTATCAAAGTCGTAATCCGAAGTTACTGATGCAGTTGTATTTACATTACAATTATCAGTTGCACAGGTTTCTAATTTGGTGATATTATCATCATTCCATTGACTGGCAATTTCTTCAATATTAGTTGTAGAGCATGCTAGGGTTAAATCGGGAATTGTACAGCTTGTTAGGTCTGGAGGAGTAGAATCATACAAAGTAAGAGTTGCTGTAAGAGTCGTTGTGTCTCCATTTTTATCTGTAATAGTGTATATGACCTCTATATTACCTCCTAAGCCACAGGAACTTACTAAATTATTAAAATCATAATTTGAAGTTATTTGACCAGTAAAATCTGTATTACAAGTGTCAGAAACACAGGATTCTAATTCTGCAATATTATCAGCATTCCAGATGTTGGCTATAGTTTCATTATTTGTTCCATTGCATTCGATGCTTTCATTTGTTACATTGCAATTAGTTGTGTTAGGAGGTGTGGTAGTTGATATGGTAATGTATACAGTGGCTTGATCACAAGCAGTAATTGGAGAGCTATTGTCGCATACCGTATAAATAAAGCTATCTGTACCCGTGTACCCAGAATTAGGAGTGTATGTAAAGGAACCATTAGTGTTAAGGGTAAGAATTCCGTTATCTACATCATCTACCGGAATTATATTTATGGTTTGAGTATCTCCTTCTGGATCAAAATCGTTATCCAGCACATTTCCTAGAATATTTTCGCATTCGGTAAAATACGCATCATCATTAGCAAAAGTACTATTGCTCTGATTTTTTATAACCGTAATTATAACAATAGTAGTGTCGCATAAGGAAGGATTCCCATTATCACATATGGTATATTCGAAAGTGTCATCACCAGTAAAACCGGTAGGAGGGATATAACTATATGCTCCAGTGTTGGAATCTATAGCTACGCTAACTCCTTCTGTTGTGGTTACTGTAGTTGTTGTTACTGTAATAGGGTCTCCATCGGGATCGAAATCATTAACCAATACATTACTGTTTACAGGAGTATTTATTTCGGTAAACGCAGTATCTGGATTTGCAATAGGTGCCTCGTTTTTAGGATCTCGGATAGGAAGCACTTCGATGTATACAGTAGCCGTGTCACAAGCAACCGGGTTGCCGTTATCACAAATAGTGTATTCGAAAGTGTCTTCTCCTGTAAACCCAGTAGGAGGGGTGTATGTATAGATTCCAGTATTAGGTTCTATATCAACAATAACCCCTTCTGAGGTAGTTACGGTAGTTGTCGTTACTGTTTGTGTATCTCCTTCTAGGTCTTCATCATTGGTTAATACATTGCCAGAAACGGGAGTGTTAATAAAGGTGTTATTGATATCTGTTACTGCATCGGTACAATTAAATAAAATTGCTGTACAAACTATAGAGGTGCAGCAATTAGCATCACGTATCTTTATCGTATAATTTCCTTGCGCAAGATCTAGAAATGTTTCACTAGTTTGATAATTAGCTCCATTATCGATAGAATATGAATAAGGTGGTGTTCCTCCAGATCCTTCTATAGTAATCTGACCTAAACCGTTACAGCTAATATGGGTTCGTTTGGCGATAGAAACAGCTACAGCTTCATTAGGTTCGGTTATTGTAGCTGAGCTTGTGGTAGTACAATTTGTAGCATCAGTAATTGTTACCGAGTATGTTCCGGCTATTACATTCTTCAAGTCTTCATCAGGAGAACCATTGCTCCAGGCAAAAGTAAATGGAGGAGTTCCATTCTCAACTGTTAAGTCAATGGATCCTTTGGCATCACCAGTGCAAGATACATTGGTTACCTTATTTGTAGTTTTGATATCACAAGTATTAAGACATTTAATGACAATACTTTGTGTAGCTTGATTTCCATCAGTATCAGTTACTGTAACACTGTGTGTGCGATTGGTAAGAAGATTTGCTGTTGCAGTGGTTTGATTATTAGCAGAAGCACTCCATTGGTATGTATAGCCTGGTTTTCCGCCAGATGCGACAGCTTTAGCCTTGCCATCACAACATATCCCAGTAGTTGTAGCATCCTGTATTTTGATTATGGAAAGACTTAATCGATTTGCATACTCAATATTGGTTGTAGTGTCTTTTAGAATCAAAGAAGGGTGCTTGTTTTTATGAGAAAAATACCCATAAACACAAGTTGATGAGAATAGTAGTGCAAAAAGATAAATAAGAGTGATGATCCTCTTATATAAGAGAGTTAACGTAATAATTTTCATGCCCCGTTTTATTAATGTATTCTAAGAAAAAGCCCCTGTTTTTTTAGTGTTTTAAAATTCAAAAAATAAAAACATCTGACAATGATGATAATTAGTTGGGTAATTTTTTTTCATAATATGACATTTTTAATGATGGTTAATTTTATTATATAAAGAATTATTTCAATACATAAATTGAATGTTTCTTACTAAGAATCAATCACCTGGATTAATAAGAACAAAGTCTTTTTAGAAACAGGTACACCATTCTTTTTATAGAAATAATTCTATAATTATTTCAAATACTCTATGGGGGGATGAAATAGTATATTTTTCCTAAGAAAATAATATGCTATGGGGGAGGTTTATTTTGTATATAATCTTACATCACAAATCAAACTGATATTTTGAAAATAATACTCAATAAAAGATTTAAATATCAAATATACAGTATATGCTGATAAAAATCAATTTATTGTGAGTTAATTTCATTTAGTTTTAAAAATTGATTTTGCTCAAGATCTAATTTACTTACATAATATCAAGGTAATCTACATAGATTTTATTAGTATCTCATCGAGGAATAAAACTCCATGTTATGGGATACAAAAAGAATATTTCAGATTCTGATAGTTTAGAGGTTAGATTGATGCTACAGAGAATCTATAAATATTTTTTTTCTAGATGTAACTAAATTCTATTTCGATTAGTTGTGGTTTGGGTCGTTTTATTATCTTTACCGCTCGTATAACCATACTTTAATTTATAATTAAATGTCATACAATTTATTAAAAGGTAAAAGAGGAATTATTTTTGGGGCACTTGACGAAAATTCAATCGCTTGGAAAACCGCAGAGCGTGTTTATGAAGAAGGAGGAAGTTTTGTTCTTACCAATGCTCCTGTTGCAATGCGAATGGGGGCTATAAATACTCTTGCAGAAAAAACTAATACTCAAGTTATACCTGCAGATGCTACTTCATTAGAAGATTTAGAAAATCTTGTGGATAAGGCAACAGAAATTTTAGGAGGTAAACTTGATTTTGTTTTGCATTCTATAGGGATGTCAATAAATGTACGTAAAGGACGTCATTATACAGATCAGAACTATGACTGGACACAAAAAGGATTAGATGTATCTGCGCTTTCTTTTCATAAAACTATGCAAACTCTATATAAGAAAAAAGCAATGAATGATTGGGGAAGTATAGTTGGTTTGACATATATGGCGGCACAACGAGTTTTTCCTGACTATAATGATATGGCGGATAATAAGGCATATTTAGAGTCTATTGCTCGTAGTTTTGGGTATTTCTTTGGTAGAGATAGTAAAGTACGAGTAAATACAATTTCTCAATCTCCAACCCCAACAACAGCAGGAAAAGGAGTGAAAGGTTTTGATGGATTTATAGAGTATGCAGATAAAATGTCACCTCTTGGTAATGCGACGGCAGCAGAGTGTGCTGATTATACAATTACACTATTCTCTGACCTGACTAAAAAAGTAACACTTCAGAATTTATATCACGACGGTGGCTTTTCTAATATGGGAGTAAGCCAGTTAGTAATGGATAAATTTATAGGAGAAGAATAAAGGTTTTCTAAAAAAAAACTATTATAAATTAGTATAAAATCCCATTCTTAATTGGTAATGGGATTTTTTGTGGATACCACATACCTTTGCAATATGGAAATATATTTCTCCTTTATTGTGCCCGTATATAACAGGCCAAATGAGATTAAAGAGCTGCTGGATAGTATGGTGGTTATGGATTATATCAAGCCATATGAGATTGTAATTGTAGAAGATGGATCGTCTGATACCTCCAAGGAGGTTATAGAAACTTTCACAGATAGATTATCTATAAGTTATTACCAGAAATCAAATACAGGACCGGGAGATTCACGTAATTTTGGTATGCGTAAGGCAAAAGGTAACTACTTCATTATTCTTGATAGTGATGTGCTATTACCAAAAGAATATTTGTCTAAAGCAGAAAGTTTTTTGTCTGATACTTTTGTACATTGTTATGGAGGCCCTGATGATGCTCATCAAAGCTTTTCTAACCTTCAGAAAGCGATAAGTTATAGTATGACTTCGTATTTGACTACTGGCGGAATTAGAGGACGTAAAAATACAGTAGGTAAATTTCAACCTCGTAGTTTTAATATGGGATTGTCAAAAGAAGCTTTTCAGGCTTCAGGTGGATTCGGAAATATACATCCCGGAGAAGATCCGGATCTCACCATAAGATTATGGAAACTAGGATATGATACTACATTAATTCCTGAAGCCAAAGTATTTCATAAAAGAAGAATCTCCTGGAAGAAGTTCTATATTCAGGTTAATAAATTCGGGTTAGTACGCCCTATTTTAAATAAATGGCACCCAGATACTGCTAAACTTACGTATTGGTTTCCTACTCTATTCTTAATGTATATTGTGTTCTCTGTTGTAACTGTACTTTTGGGATGGTGGTATTTTATTGCTATTTTAGGAATGTATTTAGGGATTATTTTTCTGGGTGCCACTCTAGAATATAAGAATGTATCTATAGGTATACAATCTATTTTGGCAGTTTTGGTACAATTTTATGGATACGGAAAAGGATTCCTGAAATCTTATTATTATATTCATCTATTAAAAAAAGTACCCGAAAAGCAATTTAAAAAACTGTTTTTTTCAAAGTAATTTGTATGTCAGATAGAACAAAGAATAGATTTTCTTTAAAAAGGAGTAATGTAAAAACCTTTTTGTTTTTTCTAATATTCACTTCAATCTTGTGGTTATTTATACAATTTTCCAAAAATTATACCCAAGAAGTAGAGGTAGCAATACAATATACTAATATACCACAAGACAAAATTTTTAATGATCAGAGTGATCAAACGCTAAGAATGGTTCTTAACGGAAATGGTTTTAGATTGATGAATCATAACTGGAGTAGACCTACATTGCAATTTAATGTAGAAGATGCAATTATGAATAGTGAAGATCAATATTATTTTCGTGTTGATAAAGAATCCTCAGTATTAAAAAATAAATTAGATTTTAAAGGAAGGGTGTTGTCTGTGCAAAAAGATACCTTACGATTAAAATTGGATCATAATCTCGAAAAAAAAATCCCTGTTAAAATAGCTCAAAAGATTCAATATGCTATTGGATATGGTAGCGATAAAGGGCTGGTGGTTTCTCCTGATTCTATTACTATTAGTGGTCCCTCACAGATTATAGATACTATACAGTATATAACAACAGAAAATTTAGATTTAGAAGGGTTAAATGTTAACTATACTTCAAAATTAGATATAGATATTGAAGATTTACCACCTACTATTACTATTGCTCCTACACAAGTAAAAGCTAACGTTTTGGTGAGTAAATTTACAGAGGGTGACCAAAAAATTCCTATCACATTAAATAATATACCAGAGGGCGCAGAAATTAAGATCTTTCCTAAAGAGATTTCTGTCGTGTATAGGGTAGGGTTAGATAAGTATAATGAAATAAGCCCTAGAGATTTTATGGTAGTAGCTGATTATGCTAAAGCATCTGAAGAAAGTTTGTTTTTAACTTTAGAGCTAGTGAGCAAACCAGATTATGTTCATGATGTACGTCTGCAGATGAAACAAGTTCAATTTGTACTGTTGAAATAAGTTGAGGTATGAAAGTAGTAGGTCTAACAGGAGGTATAGGTAGTGGGAAATCCACAGTCGCCAAAATGTTTGAACAACTAGGGGTTTCAGTTTATATAGCTGATATTGAAGCTAAAAAGCTTATGAATGAAGATGAGTCAGTAAAAAAGCAAATTATCGCATTATTAGGAAATGATTCTTATGTAAACGGAGAATTAAACAGGCCTTATATTGCAAATATAGTTTTTAATGACTCTTCTAAACTACTTCGGTTAAACGCCATTGTTCACCCTGCTGTGGCAAATCATTTTGATTGTTGGAAAAGTAATCAAAAAGGAAACTACGTAGTAAAAGAAGCGGCTATACTTTTTGAAAATGAAAGTTATAAGCAGTGTGATTATACAATTCTTGTGTCAGCACCAATAGAAACAAGAATTCAACGGGTCCTAAAAAGAGACAAAACCACTAGAGAAGATATACTTTCTAGGATGAATAACCAGTGGGAAGACGACCGAAAATTCCCGTTATCCGATTTTGTAATATATAATGAAAACATAGAAGATACTGAAAGACAGGTGTATAGGGTTCATGAAGAAATATCTCTATAAAACGTTTGTAATCCGAATCTTTCATTCTGTTAACATTTGGTTAAACCCTAAAGTAGCTAAATGTTAAAGTCTTACTTTTGATTTATGAATAAAAGGTTATTCGTGTTGCTGATAATCCTGATGAGTTTGTCATTAATTGGGATTATTTTTGTTCAGGGATATTGGATTAACAACACTGTAGAGAATAATGAAGAACAGTTTTCTTTTAATGCGAAACAAATACTGATATCTGTATCTAATAGAATTCAGTACAGAGAATTTGAAGAAATGTTTTTCCCATTACAAGAGATTCTGGATAGCATAGAAGAACCTGATAACAAGACTATACGTCAGCTTCTGAATATTAGTATAGATAATACGACAAAGTCGTTTACTCATACAGATGGTATTTTAGAAGAAGATCATAAGTTGTTTTCGTCTTTTGTAAATTTAAATATTGATACAGTTCGATTAAAGAATATTTTAAATCGTAATACCGATTCTGCTACACAAAATGATAAAAGTGGTTTTGTAAAGCAAAATTCTAAATCCAAATTAGAGAGAATACGTGGATTAACGGATCTCCAAAGAATGGATTATGAAATAGTGATAGGAGAGATTGCCAGTTTTATACCAATACATAGAAGGGTTCAAAAAAGAGAAATAGATTATCTATTAAGGAAAGAACTGGAAGAGAGAGATATAAAAGTAGACTTTGAATATGCTATTTATAGTAATGCATTGGCTACTAAAGTACGTTCTGATGATTTTAGTTTGGATTATCCAACAACATATGCAATACCTCTTTTTGTAAATGATGAAGGAGTAAGTGAGTATCAGTTATATGTTAATTTTACTGGAAAAAAACAATATGTGCTTTCGTCCATAAAAGGAATGGCCATATTATCTATAATATTTACGTTAATTATTGTAGTTGCATATTCCAGTGCTTTATCGCAATTGATGCAGCAACGACAGATATCACAAATTAAAACAGATTTTATTAATAATATGACGCATGAGCTTAAGACTCCTATTGCTACGATTAATTTGGCATTAGATTCTATAAAGAACCCAAAAATAGGAGGAGATCCAGAGAAAGTGCAGCGTTATTTGAGTATGATACGTGAAGAGAATAAAAGAATGCATGCCCAGGTAGAAAATGTGTTAAGGATATCTCAGTTAGAGAAAAATGAGCTTAACATTAAGAAAGAAAGGCAAGAATTGCATGATATTATTGAAGATGCGATTACACATGTGTCTTTAATTGTAGAAAATAGAGAAGGGTATGTAAAAATGCATTTAGGAGCACTTAAAACAACAGTATTAGCTAATGATAGTCATTTGACTAATGTAGTTGTGAATATTCTGGATAATGCGATAAAATATTCAGAAGATGAACCCAAAATAGATGTATATACAGAAAATGTAAAAAATAGCATTGTTCTTAAAGTTCGTGATCAAGGAATTGGTATGAGTAAAGTAGCACAGAAAAAGATTTTTGAAAAGTTCTTTAGAGAACATACAGGGGATCTTCATAATGTAAAAGGACACGGGTTGGGGCTAACATACGTAAAGAGAATTATTGATGATCATCATGGTCAGATATGGGTGGAGAGCGAAAGGGGAAAAGGCTCCACATTTATAATTAAATTACCGTTAATATCTTAAAATATGGAAACAGAAAACAAAAAGATTTTGCTTGTAGAAGATGATCCAAACTTTGGAACAGTATTAAAGGATTATCTAGTAATGAATGATTACGATGTTGTACATGCTAAAAATGGTATGGAAGGCTTCGAGAAATTCAAAAAGGATGATTATGATATGTGTATTCTTGATGTCATGATGCCTTATAAAGACGGATTTACATTAGCAAAGGAGATTAGAGAAAAAAATGAAGAAATACCGATTATCTTTTTAACTGCAAAAGCAATGAAAGAAGATGTATTGAAAGGGTACAAAGTAGGAGCAGATGATTACCTTAATAAACCTTTTGATAGTGAGGTGTTGCTGATGAAAATACAAGCTATCATGCAGCGTAAAAGTACAGAATCTGTTGCAGATAGTAAACAATTCGAGTTTAACATTGGAGGCTTTCACCTTAATTCAAAACTTCGTTTTTTAACGTATAAGGAAGAAGATCCGATTAAGCTTTCTCCAAAAGAGAATGAATTACTTCGTTTATTAGCGTTGCATCTTAATGATTTGATGCCTAGAGAATTGGCTTTGACAAAAATATGGAGAGATGATAATTATTTTACCTCTCGTAGTATGGATGTATATATAGCTAAACTTAGGAAGTATTTAAAGAAAGACGAAAATGTCGAAATCCTTAACATTCACGGAGAAGGATTTAGACTAGTTGTTAGAAACGAAGAATCGTAGGAATAGTAACGGTAACTAACTTATAAAAGTTCATTATGTGATATTAGTCATAGTGAACTTTTTTTTATATACGTTGTAATGGATTGGATGTCTTCTTTGTAGTCATACCACTTTGTTTCTAAATCTTTTTTAAACCAAGTAAGTTGTCTCTTGGCAAAGCGTCTGGTGTTTTTTTTGATTTCAGAAAGTGCAAAATCCAAATCCCATTCTTTATTCAGGTATTTGAATATTTCTTTGTATCCTACAGTATTTAATGCGTTTAATGATTTATACGGGTAAAGGCTCTTTACTTCATCTAGCAATCCAGCTTTAGCCATTAGTTCTACGCGTTGATTTATTCTATCATAAATAGTTTGTCTTTCTGCTGTAACTCCAATTTTAATAGTATTAAAAGGTCGTTTTTTTCGTGGTTTAGTAAGAAATGATGAATAAGGTTCTCCGCTACCAATACATACTTCTAGGGCCCTCATAACTCTATGCGTATTATTTAAGTCTACTTTTTCATAATATGATGGATCTAAAATTTTTAATTGCTGCTGTAAATTTTCAATTCCTTTGTTCTCATATTCTTTTTGAAGTTCTTGTCTAATCTTTATGTCTATTTCAGGAAAAAGATCCAATCCTTTAGTTACCGCATCAATATATAGCCCAGAACCTCCGACAAGAATAGCATAGTCATTATTTTTGAATAATTTACTAAGTTTATCTAGAGCATCTTTTTCAAAATCACCAACACTATATTCATTTTCAATACTTATATGTTGGATAAAATGATGTTTAGCTTGTTTCAATTCATCAGGAGAAGGGGCTGCGGTGCCAATGCTCATCTCTTTATAAAACTGCCTGCTATCTGCAGAGATAATTTCACAGCCAAAATAATTTGCGAGTTGGATACTCAGGCTAGTTTTACCTATAGCAGTTGGCCCGACAACAACAATTAGATTTTTATTCATTGTCATAGTGTAAGTCCTCTCCGCATTTATGGCAGAATTTCGCGTTGTCATGATGTTCATTTTCACTACAGTGACTACAAGATTGAGTATTTAGATGTACTTTATTAGCTTGGTGATTTGTGTACTCTGCACTTACAATACCTGTAGGAACAGCAATAATACCATATCCCATAATCATTATAATAGCTGCAAGGAATTGCCCTAACGGAGTAGCTGGAGCAATATCACCATAACCAACAGTAGTTAAAGTAACAATACACCAATATACGCTTATAGGGATGCTTTTAAAACCACTTTCTTCTCCTTCTATAATATACATTACTGTACCCATAATAATACATAAAACTAGTACAGCAAATAGAAATACCAGTATTTTGGCTCTACTATCCTTTATCGCTTTAGCTAATCTGTTGGATTCCCCAATATATCTGGAGATTTTTAATATTCTGAAAACTCGAAGTAATCGCAATGCCCTAACGGCAAGTAATGCACTAGTACCTGTAACAAAAAATGATAGATATAGAGGTAAGGTAGATAAAAGATCAATGATCCCATAAAAACTAAAAATATACGAAGAAGATTTTTTTATCGAAATAATACGAGCGACATATTCAAAAGTGAAAAATATCGTGATTACCCATTCAGCATAGTATAAGAGCCTATAGGTTTCGGCAGATAAGCCTTTTACACTTTCGAGCATTACAAAAATAATACTTAATACAATTAAAATAAGCAGAATTATATCAAATAACTTTCCTATTGGAGTATCTGCTTCATAAATGATATCGTGTAATCGATTTTTCCAGGATTTATGAGTCGAATTATTGTTCAAATTTCTTGATTTTGAATAAAAGTACTAAAAAACTAATTTACTTTATTAACTGCTATAAGAGTATCATTTTCTATCTCAATAATAAGATTAAAAAAATCTTTAAGTATTTTATAATATTCCACAGGATAATATGAAGAATTAAATGTTATTCTGTGAGTAATAATTAATTTTTTTCCATTTTTCTGAAAATTAACGCCTACTTGGCCTAGATTATTAGGGATAGTAAATAAAGAATTATTAGGTATGTCAACAAATTCATATTCTTCGGGTAATTCGATAGAAACTAAATAAGTATATGAGTCTGGGTAACCAAAATCAACAGGATATGTTCTCTGGTTAAGTTTAAAGGGAGTTTCTTTGAAAAAAGGTAGGGTAAATGGTTTTATATAAATCGTATTATCAATTGTTTCGGTATTTCTTATGAACTGAAATTCTTCTTCAAATGGTTTATCATAATCCTTCTCATTTTTAATGCTAATATTGGTTATTTTTACTCCAGACACTTTCTTTTTTCTGAAATCTAAATAACTTTGTTTGTCGACCTGATCTAGTTCTTTTCTTTTATAGTATCCATGGTAACCAGAGGAAATATGTTTTGCCTTGCCATTTAGTTTTAATTCTTTGTTTAGCTTTAGTTCTTCTTTGTAATAAAATAATGAACGCTTTACGGGTTTTATATCTATCCAGGAACTACCGTTTTTAAAATCTAATAGTCTACCGTGTTGATTTAAACAACGAAAAGGAACTTCACCAAATGCTAATTCCTTTTCGGTAGCATCTAATAGATATGTTTCTCCATCTAGGGATAATTGCACAATAAGATAATTAAAATCAGAAATCACTGGGTGAATTTTTGTTGCATAACCATTATCTCTTGTAGACAGTAATACAGGGTGTACGTTAAATTGTTGTTGCTTTAATATGTTATGAAAAAGTATATTAATACCAGTAACATTACCTACCTTGTCTTTAATTACTTTATTAATATTACCATCATTAAAAATTCTTTTTTTCTTGTTCCACTTATAATTATTCAAAATATAGCGGTAGATCATTTTTGCTTTAGTTATATCTTTAGGTAGTGATTGTATAGAGTCAGGAAGAAGATTTTTGGTAATAGATAGTTTTTTAAGCTGCACCCCAATTGTTGCTTCTTTTTTTAATTTATCATCAACATTTTTCCAGGTTTGGGTATATTTTTTATTCTTTCCGTCATACCCTTTAAATTCTTTTAATTCATATTCAATACGGGAAAAATAATTATTCTTTGCAGTCATATATTTTTCTTTTTTGAAAGCAGGAATATCTTTCATAGCATATATGTTGTGAGAACAATCAGCAGACCCATAGCCTGATGCTTGGAGGCAATTTTTTTTAAGAGTAGATTCTCTAGTATCTAGCTTTAGAGTTCCTACTAGTTTTATGTTGTAGACATAGTTACCAGGTAGATCAGCTATAAACTCACTATATATTTTTGGTATGTCATCTTGAAATTCCCATCCATTAAACTTATACATAAAAGGAGATTCTACTTGGTATTTATAAGTCAGTACAGAGCCAGGTTTTATGTTAGAAAATACAAACTTTACCAAAGTGAAATTTTGATCATATTTCTCATAATAGATTTGATCTTTTTCTACTTTGGTCTTTATAACCTTACCTTGTTCCAGGTTATAAGTATATGCTACGAGGCTATTAAAAGATTCTTTATTGTTTTTGTTTCTGTATAGAAGAACTTTTACAGTAGCGTGATCAAACCCTTGCTTATTTAGTATTTTTATCTTAGCTTCATAATCCGTTAATAAATTATAATTTCCTCCATTTTCCATTCTGCTAAAACCTTTTTCGTATATGAAAAAAGCATTAGCCGTACTGTCTTTTTTATATGTCGAGCTTTGTAAGTCAATCATGCTCACCACCATACTTTTGCTATTGTAAGCTTCTTGAGCATTTATAAAAAGGGAGAAAGTAATAAAGAATAAGGTTAAAGTTCTATTCATTTTTTTGTAGTTTAATAATCTTTAATCTTTTATGTGTACGTACATAACTTTGGATGATGTGTTGGGCATCTCTGTTATGAGTCATCGGAGTAATAATAGAGCGTAAAATCTCTATATTATTGATCTGATGATTTAAATTGAAGTATCCTATACCTCTAAATTTCCCTTCCTCTACTAATATCACACTTTGTTCATCAATATCTCTTCCTTGATCAATAATAATCATATCCTGACTTTGAAAAGAGTTATTGAAGATGAGTTTCTGCGCACGGATGTTATAGTCTTCTATAGATTCATCATGAATACAAGCACCATGGCACTGTTTTATAGTGTAGTTAAAACAGTTACTCTTCCCGCTATCTAATCCCATCAGTTTTTGACACAGACTATATTCCTCTGTCCATCGATGCATATATGTCTTAGCTTGTTGTCTGTTAGAAAAAGTAGTTATGCTTGTTTTACGATGATCTGCTTTTTGAACTTTGAAATTTATGTACCCTTTGTCATCTGTAAATTGGTATAAGGCCTGATCAAATTTTGTTTTGCGAAGTGCCCTGTTATATTTTGGTTTGTTACGTTTTATCTCTTCACTTTCTTTGAGTAGCGCTAAGAGTTCGCTTCCTGTATTTTCATAAGTTACACTAACAACTTCTTCCTGTATTTTTTTAGATTTCCTATTATCGTTTGTAAAATGTTGATTGAGGCGTTTTTTTATGTTTTTACTTTTACCAATATATATGATAGTCCCATCTTCTCGATGCATATAATATACACCTGTTGCTGTAGGAGCATTTTCAATCAGTTTAAGGAGTTTGTCATCGACTTGCCGCTTAGTTTCTGTTCGAACCGTATCTATAATTATCTTTTTTTCTAAATCTTTGGTCAATAGTAGTTTAAAAAGTTTTACTGTTGCCAAAGCATCGCCATTGGCTCTGTGTCTGTCAGAAAGTGGGATGCCAAGTCCACGAACAAGTTTACCTAAACTATATGATTGTTGATCAGGGATTAATTTTTTAGAAAGCTCTACGGTACATAAAGACTGTCGCTCGAATTCGAATCCTAATCTCGAGAATTCGGTTCTTAAAATCCTGTAGTCAAAACTAGAATTATGTGCTACAATAACGCAGTTTGTAGTGATTTCAACAATTCTTTTGGCTACCTCATAAAATTTTGGAGCATTGTGAAGCATTTGATTGTTTATCCCGGTAAGATTAACTACGAATGGCTGTATAGGACGTTCGGGATTAACCAGGCTTATAAATTGATCTACTACATCATGTCCGTCAAATTTATAAATAGCAATTTCAGTAATTCCTTCTTCATTATATTTTCCTCCGGTTGTTTCAATATCTAAAATTGCATACATATAATTCTGTAATCTTTATTCTTTCGAGGTTAATTTAATTAGGGGCGTTGGTTTTATATATTATTAAGGTTAGCAATTATTCGTTCTGTAATTTCATCAACACTTCCAAGACCATCAAAGGTTAAAACGTTTAGGTTTGATTTCATATAGTTTATTGATGGCTTGGTTAATTCTTCAAAAATTTCAATTCTCTTTAAATGAATATTGACATCTTTGTCATCTTTTCGAGAAGAAGTCTCAGCTCTTTTCTTAGCTCTTTTTAGAAGTTCTTGCTTAGGAACCTCTATATTTAAAACCTTTCCAATTTTTAGTTTTCTAGCATTTATCAATTCTAAAAGATTTACTACTTGTGTTGTAGTTCTGGGATACCCGTCTAAAATTATTCCTTTTTCTTGTTTATTTTCGTCCAAAATTTGGCCAAATAATTCTTTCATGATTGAATCAGGAACTAAATCACCTTTTTCTTCATATTTAGACATTATTTCTCCAATCTCCGTTTTATTTTCTTTTTCTAATCTACATCTATCTCCTGTTGAAATGTGCTTATAGCTAAGATTCTTTTTTAAAATCTCACATTGAGTTCCCTTCCCAGAATAAGGAGGACCGGTTATAATAAGTATCTCCATTTATATATTTATTCTTCTATTTGATAAATCAAGTATTAATCACCCATAATTTCTAGCTCCAAAGATAGAACTTCCTATCCTAACCATAGTGCTTCCATAGTTAATAGCTATTTTATAATCTCCACTCATGCCAATCGATAAGACTTCTAATTGTGAATGTTTTGGTTTTAATTCTTCAAAAAAAGATGATATTTTTTTAAATTCGTTATGTATTTGTTGTTCATTATTTGTAAAAGTAGCCATACCCATAAGCCCTTGAATATTAACATTAGTCAAATTCTTAACTTCTTCAGTGTTTAATAAGGTGATAGCATCCTGTTCTGATAAACCAAATTTACTTTCCTCTTCGGCAATTTTAATTTGCAATAGACAGTTAATAGTTCTATTATATTTTTTTGCTTGTTTGTCAATCTCTTTAAGTAATTTGTAACTATCTACTGCATGAATCAGATCTACAAAGGGAGCCATGTATTTCACCTTGTTGGTTTGCACATGCCCGATCATATGCCAGCTAATATCTTTTGGCATAGTTTCCCACTTTTCGGTCATTTCCTGAATCTTATTTTCGCCAAAAATTCTTTGACCGGCTTCATACGCATTCATTAGGTCAGAAACAGGTTTGGTTTTGGATACTGCTACCAGAGTAACTTCTTCAGGAATTGATGTTTTTATCTCATGAAGGTTTTGTTCGATATCATTCATAGTTTGCAAAGATATCTAAAATCATTTTTTATTGTTATGGGTTATCCGTTATTTATTTACAAATCAAAGACTAATCATGGTCTTTTTTACACTAAATGATTACTCTCTTTTTTCTTGGATAAAGGGTAAGTATTTAGGTCATATTTCTAATTTCTACAGATGTCAAAAGTATTCGTGGTTTAAATCGTACATCTCCTATATATATGTTAATTAATATTAGGGATTTCGGTAGTGATTGTATCTTAATGTGCTTTTAAAAAGGAAGTTAAAAGTGATAATTAACAATTTTATTTTAACCAATTTAAATTAAGTTTTTATGAAAAAATCAATTTTTCTAGCAGTATTAACACTGTTCAGTTTTATGATCTCATGTCAGAAAGATGAGATAAAAGAAGAGGTAGAAAATACCCAAGAATTACCTAGTTATGATGATGCCAATTCACAATTGGTAGAATGGGAGAGCTTTCCTGAGGAATTAAAAAATGCTATTCCTCTTGAGGGGAATGTAACAGAAAGTAGTAGTAAAGCATATTCGTACTCGATAGGTCCTTTCGGAGGAGGAGGAGGTAGTGCTTTTAGTGTGAACCCTCCTAGTGGAACAAGAATTCATGCAGTTGCCATGAGAACAGGTAGTAGGGTAGATAAATTGATCGTTTATTATAAATCACCTTCTGGTACCATTTATACAGGTGTGAATAGAGGTGGTAATGGAGGGAATTATTACCTTCATTTTTTTAGCAATGATGAGCGTATAAAACGAATTTCAGGAAGAAGTGGGAGTCGTTTGGATAAATTAACTATCTATACCAATAAAAAAACATTTACTCATGGAGGTAATGGAGGTAGTTATTTTAATGCTTCAATTCCACCTAGTGGATTTGAAATATTAGGTTTCTACGGCCGTTCAGGATCAAATATTGATAGAATTGGGTTTTATGTGCATACCCTATAAAATATAGGTTTTCAATTCTCTTAAAACCAAAATGTATTGAAAAAAGACAAAGGATGCTTGAATTTCAAGCATCCTTTTATTGTTTACAATTAAAAATGATTATTAATGTTAAAACTCATAAATAGTGATTCCACTTCTTAATTTTGGTTCTATATATGTGCTTTTTGGAGGCATGGTAAGACCTTCGTCGGCAATTTTTTTGATCTGTTCTACTGAAGCAGGAAAAAGCCCAAAACCAACTTCATACTCACCACTATCCACCATACTTTTTACAAATACAATATCATTTTTACCATGTGTGTATTCGATACGGGTGTCATTACGTAAATCTTCTATGTTTAGAATAGGTTTTAATACTGTTTTATACAAAACCTGAGCATCTAATTCTTCTAGAGCATCTGTGAACTCGTAAGCTGTTTTTCTAAGGTATAAAGAATAAAATTCCCCGTCAAGATACATGCTGAAATGATGAGGTTTAGAAGGTTTGTAGAATTCGATTCCTCTGTTTTCTATACGAAACCACTCATCTAACTGAATCAAAAACTCTTCTTTAGTCAGCCCATTAAGATCTTTTATCAATCTATTGAACTCATAAATTTTAAGATCAGATTCGGGAATCAGGTAGCTCATAAAAAAGTTATAAGTCTCATCTCCTTGATGTGTCGTATTGCTTTCTTTTAGATCTTGTGATAATAAATAAGAAGAAGCAGAGCGATGATGACCATCTGCTATATATATGGTTTTCATAGCAGAAAAAGCTTCTTGTATTTTATCAATAGATTGCTGGTTATCTACTTTCCATAGATAATGAGTGTCTCGATTTGTAGTTGTAAATTCATACTCTGCCCGGGTTTCTATTGTTTTTGAAATAATCTGTGCTATTACATCATTATCCGGGTATGTAAGTAGCACTGGTTCTGCATTAAACCCAACTGTTTTTAAATATTCTTTAAAAGTATTTTCACGATACTCGATTGTATCTTCGTGTTTTTTTATGATATCATTTTTATAATCTTCTGCACTAGCAGCGGCAATAATCCCACAAAATGATTCTTGTTCACGATTTACTATCTTGTATATGTAATAGCAGGAACTACCATCTTGCATAAAAATCTGATCTTCTTTAAACTCGAGATATCGATTTCGGACTAATTTATAGCGTTCTTCTCCCGAAATCTCTTTTTGGTATTTATATCCAGGATTTACGATATGTAAAAAAGAGTAGGGGTTATAGTCCATTCGGGAATCTCGCTCAAAAGAAGTATAACTTTGATAGGATCTTGAAGCAACCAAACTTACTTTATCCCTTGTTGGCCGAATAGCTTTAAACGGAACGATTTTTGCCATTATTTTTATATTGTTATTGAAATAATTCTTTGAGCTTGTTTTCTAATTGTGACCCACGTAATGTCTTTGCAACGATGATTCCATTCTTATCAATTATAAAATTATCAGGAACTCCGTGTACTCCATAAATTAATGCTATATCTGATTTAAAATGTTTGGACTCTATAACATTAGTCCAGGGTAGTTTATCTTTTTCTATAGCCTGTAACCAGGATTTTTTATCTTGCTCAAGGGATACCCCTATGATTTCAAGGCCTTTTTCTTTATAGATATTGTAGTTTTGGATTAGTTTAGGGTTTGATTTTCGACAAGGGCCACACCATGAAGACCAAAACTCTACTAACACATATTTTCCTTCGATATCAGATAATTTTACCATTTCACCTTTTGTATTGGGTAACTCGAAGTCAATATATTTATCTCCGATGTTTAGTCGATCAGGAAGAGAAAGATAATGTTTTATAGATTCACCATTTTTTGATGTTTTAATTCTATCAGAAAAATCAGCATATAATTGGGCGATCTTATCTTTGTCCAATGAAGTGCTATAAGAACTTAATAGATTAGCACTAACATAAGAATCTGGATGCTCTTTGATGAATTCTAGATTAATATTTTTGATTTTTTCAAAAATATTGTTTTGTTGTTGGATTAAAGAATCTCGCTCTTTTTTAGTGCTTCTTTCAGCTTCTAATATTTTATGTACTTCACTTATTTGTTGATAAAGACTGTCTATTCTTTTTTTTGTAACAACACTTTCTTGTTGTGTTTTTCCTCCCGAAATACTAGCATTTCTTAAATCCCCTCTTTCTGCATCGATTTTGATTTCTTGATTTTCAACCCATAAATAAAAAAAACCTTCTTTATGATTAGCTACAGAAATATATACCGAAGTAGGTTCGTCTACAGTGCCTTTAAATTCGAATTTTTCATTGATGACTATTGTTGAATCTATTTTTATGTTGTTTACACGAAAATCAAGCTTAGTACTATCAGGTATATTTTTTATTGTACCTAGAATAGTGTATTTATTAGAAGAAGTTTCAACTTCTACGGGGTTTTGATCTTTCTTTTCTGTTTTACATGAGAACAATAGGATTGCACTTAATACAATAGTAAAAATGTAGATTATGTTAGAATTCATTTTTATGTATTTTAATTGTTTTTAATAAACTCTGTTGGATCTAAATATCCAGAGCTATCATTTGCATATCCACCTCCGATATCCATAAAAATATCATTCCTGATTTCTAGATGCAAGTGAGCCAAATATATGCCATTTGCAGTACCTATAGTAGCGATTAGGGCGCCTTTTTTAACAAAATCTCCTTTTTTTACAGCTATAGAATCACAATGGGCATATATAGATTCGTAATATTTTCCTTTGTATTGATGTATAACTCTAATGACATTACCCCAGCCTCCTTTAATATCCTTAGCAAAAGAAACATATCCATTAGCAATAGCATATATGGGATCTCCCAGATCTGTATTGCCTCCTCCAATGCCGTTCCAGTCATCGCCTAAGTGGTTGTTTTTTCTAAATTTTTGGGCATTATAATACCCTTCAGCATTTGATTTGCCTATTGGGTAATCAAAATTAGAAGCGACGAATTCTGGGTTTTCCTTAAAAAGAGAAATATAGATCTGATAAGGATCCTGATTTTTATCTATAGTAACGCTGGATATCTGATTTCCATTTTTACAGGAAATCAAAGTCAAAACTATAATCAGTACCAGAATTTTGTTCATTGTAATATCAAGAAGTAGACACTAAACTATTATAGGAACTGCTTGGATACGTTCTCTGCTTTTCTGTTTTCAGAATAATCATAGAATCCTTCTCCGCTTTTCACTCCTAATTTGCCAGCCATAACCATATTAACTAATAATGGGCAAGGAGCATATTTTGGATTTTTAAAGCCTTCATACATTACATTAAGAATAGAAAGACATACATCAAGACCAATAAAATCTGCCAATTGCAATGGTCCCATAGGATGTGCCATTCCTAATTTCATAACAGTATCAATTTCTGATACTCCAGCTACACCATTATATAAAGTCTCTATTGATTCATTAATCATTGGCATTAGGATACGATTTGCTACGAATCCAGGATAATCATTAACTTCTACAGGAACTTTACCTAATGTTTTAGACATTTCCATGATTGTATTAGTTACTTCATCAGAGGTATTGTATCCTCTAATAATTTCAACTAATTTCATAATAGGCACCGGATTCATGAAATGCATACCAATAACCATTTCTGGACGATTGGTTACAGCAGCAATTTGTGTAATCGATATTGATGAAGTGTTAGAGGCTAAGATTGTGTCTTCTGAACATGCCTCACTAAGTTCTCTGAATATCTTTAACTTTAGATCTACATTTTCTGTGGCTGCCTCCACTACAAGATCTGCATATTCTACTCCTTCTTTAATATTTGTATAGGTAGAGATATTGGCAAGTGTAGCTTCTTTATCGGCTTCAGATATCTTTTCCTTAGCAATCATTCGATCCAAATTCTTTGTAATAGTAGCCAAACCTTTATCCAAAGATTGTTGAGAAATATCTATTAGCTGAACTTTAAAACCTTTTTGGGCAAAAGTATGCGCAATACCATTTCCCATAGTTCCTGCACCAATTACTGCAATGTTTTTCATGTGTGTATTGTTTATTTATATGTGTGTAAATTTTGTTTTTAATGAGTAAAACAGTCGATGATTTTTAATGCGACTTCTAACGCCTTTTTTCCTTGCTCTAGTGAAACAACTGGAGTGGTGTTATTTTTTATAGCTTCGGCAAAAGTATCTAACTCATCTAATATTGCATTATTAGAAGGAACATTAGGGTTGTCGAAATAGATTTGTTTTTTTACACCTTCAGCATTTTGCAGTATCATGGCAAAATCATCTGGTTTTTCAGGGGCATCTTTCATTTTTACGACTTCACATTTCTTTTCAAAGAAATCAACTGATATGTAAGCATCACGTTGAAAAAATCTGGATTTCCGCATATTCTTAAGAGAAATTCTGCTGGCGGTAAGATTAGCTACACAACCATTTTCAAATTCTATTCGAGCATTGGCGATATCCGGAGTTTCACTAATTACAGATACCCCACTAGCACTGATATGCTTAACTTCTGAGTGTACTACACTTAGTATTGCATCTATATCATGTATCATAAGATCTAACACAACAGGGACGTCTGTACCTCTAGGGTTAAATTCTGCTAATCGATGCGATTCAATAAACATTGGATTGTCTATTTTACTAGCCACTGCAGTATATGCCGGATTAAAACGTTCTACATGGCCTACTTGTCCTTTTACATTGTGTGCATTTGCCAAATCAATAAGTTGTTGGGCTTCTGCTACAGTATTGGTAATAGGTTTTTCTATAAAGACATGTTTACCAGCTTGTATTGCTTGTTTGGCTACATCGAAATGAGCGAAAGTTGGGGTGACAATATCTACTACATCTACAGCATTAATTAATTCTTCAACAGAATTAAAAAGTTGATACCCAAATTCTTCTACGATAGATTTAGCTTGGGTTTCGCTAGCATCGTAGAAACCTATAAGGTCATAATTTTCTGATTGTTGTAGAAGACGTAAATGGATTTTACCAAGGTGTCCCGCACCGAGTACTCCGGCTTTGAGCATAATATATTGATTTTACACAAAAATAGTATTATTTATAAATTTTAAATCCTAATTATATCTAAAATGCAAAAATTTAGTTCGAAGAAGAAAATAGTTTGCAAATCTTTAAAATCTTTATGTAATTTTAGCCTGCTAAATAACCCTTAGAATAGTGAAAGATACTCTTAGACATGCCGGAAAAAGAAAACAGTTAGTAGATGTGTTGATTAAGAAAGGAATCAAAAATAAAGCTGTGTTGTCTGCAATTGCAAAAATACCCAGACATTTGTTTATGGATTCTAGTTTTGAAGATCATGCATATCAGGATAAAGCTTTTCCGATTGCAGCAGATCAAACCATTTCCCAACCCTATACTGTAGCTTTTCAAACTGAATTGTTAGAAATAAAAAAAGGGGATAAGGTGTTAGAGATTGGTACCGGGTCTGGATATCAGACAGCGGTTTTATGTGAACTTGGAGTAAAAGTATATAGTATCGAACGCCAAAAAGAACTATTTAAAAAAACAAAATTGTTTTTATCTAAACTTGGATATAGACCAAAACATTTGTCGTTTGGAGATGGGTATAAAGGTCTGACAGAGCATGCACCATACAATGGAATTATAGTAACAGCAGGTGCTCCTTTTGTTCCTAAACCATTATTAGGACAATTACAAATTAATGGTCGTTTGGTAATTCCTGTAGGAGAAGATATCCAAATAATGACACTTTTTATTCGTAAAAGTGAAACAGAATTTGAAAAACGAGAATTTGGAGAGTTTAGATTTGTTCCTTTGTTAGAAGATAAAAATTAATTTTAACTCTTTAGATTTCAGGATGTGGTAGTTGTCTAATCAATTTATCTGAAATCTTTTTTAATACGATCAAGATTTCTTTTATTATCTCTGTCTTTAATTGTTTCTCGTTTATCATACATCTTTTTACCACGAGCAAGAACAATATTGAGCTTTGCTAATCCACGATCGTTTATGAATAATTTGGTTGGTATAATGGTTAATCCGGAGTTTTTTACTTCTTTTTCAAGCTTTTTTAGCTCTTTTTTATTGAGTAATAATTTTCGTTCACTTTTGGGATTGTGATTAAAATAAGTGGCATGAGAGTACTCTTCAATATGCATATTTATAACAAATAGCTCATTGTTGTTGAACTCGCAAAAACTCTCTGCAATACTCGCTTTTCCTTCTCTGATAGCTTTTATTTCTGTACCAACGAGTTTAATTCCTGCAGTATATTTGTCAAGGAATTCATATTCAAATTTGGCCTTACGGTTTAATATGTTGATTTTATTTGGATTCATATCTGGGTATTCAAAATACTTTTGTAAACATTTACAAAAGTACAAAGCTTTCCTGAAAGAAAGCTTTATAAGAAAAACGAATGTTTTAAATACTTTTTATAACTCTTGAAATTGTATTGTTGAAATCTTACCATTTGTACTAAGTTGCAAGTCCATAGCTAAAATTGCTTTATCAAATTCTACTTTATAACTATAAACCCCTTCAGCAGTTTCAACAAAAGTTATGTTTTTTATACTACCAAATTGTTCGTAACAACCATTAATAAAACGAGTAACCCCTTCTTTGGTCATGTTTTCTTGCATTTCTGAGGTATACATGTCAAAAATTGAATCTATTTTCTGCGCATTAAAATTTTCCTGAAAAACTTTTGTTGCACTATGATAGGTGCTTGCATCTTGAGCCAAGACCGATTGAGTTGTAAAACAGATCAAAAATACGATTAGATATTTCATAGTGTTATTGTTTGGGGGTGTTTAAAGGCTGCAAAATAATTATCTTTTTTAAAATTAGAAAGAAAATAATGTTCAATTCTGATAAAGGTAAACGTTAAAATATAGTACAGTTTAGTAAGTATAAAATTGAATTTTCGTCTAAAAAAAAGTAATTGATTGTAGCTGTTGTTTAGTTTAACAAAATTGTTACAATTATTGAAAAGAGAAAGGTTAATTTAGGTTATTAAATAGATTTTTATGCAACGTTATTTTATAGTATTGATACTTGTTTTTTCTTCAATCACAGCTGCTTTTGCTCAGTTTTCTGCTCAGGAAATAATAGATAAAACCATAGAGAAAGCTGGTGGTTCTAGATATGATAATGCAATAGTGCATTTTGTTTTTAGAGGAAAACAGTATCGAAGTAAGAGGGGAGAAGGAGTATATGAGTTAGAGAGATTTGTAGAAGGGATCAAAGGGTTAACTCATGATGTGATAAGTAACTCTGGCTTAAAAAGAACTATAGAAAATTGCCCCGTAAAAGTGGCTGATTCTTTAGTTACAAGAATAAGTGATGGAGTGAATTCAGTACACTATTTTGCAAGCCTTCCATATGGGCTTAATGCTCCAGCTGTGCATAAAAAACTAATCGGCGAATCTAGTATTAATGGAGTTTCATATTATAAAATCAAAGTTACTTTCAATCAAGAAGGTGGGGGGACCGATTTTGAAGATGAATTTATGTATTGGATACACAAGAAGAATTTTACGGTAGATTATCTTGCTTATAAATACGCAGTTAATGAAGGAGGAATACGATTTAGAGAGGCGTATAACCCAAGAATAGTAAATGGAATACGTTTTGTTGATTATAAAAATTATAAGACAGATGATCTCACCACGCCATTATATAATCTTGATAAATTATTTGAAAATAAAAAATTAAAATTACTTTCAAAAATAGAACTAGAAGATATCTATGTTTATATTGAAAGAGATTGCTGTTAGTTTATAGTAAGTACAGTATCGGTAATTATATCTCCAGTAACTTTTAGAATAAATAATTTGCCATAGATCTTTTCATCGATAGAACTATATTTCTCTTTACCAATAATTGTATTGACAAAAGTAGGTGTTGTATTACTATGGCCAACAATAACAACAGTTTTTCCTTTTGTTTTTTTCTGAAATTCAATATTATTTAAATCTCTTGGATTATATAAAGTGAGTTCTAGATTTTTACTTTTTGCAATTGGTTCTGCTGTTTTTCTAGTTCTGGTATAATCTGTTGTATATACCATGTCTATAGGAGTGTCAGCAAGCATTTTTGCCCAGTTTGCTGCTCTTTTTTTTCCTTCTGTAGTAAGTTTAGGATCTCGATTTTTTGGATCGCTAAGATCTTTTTCGGCATGTCTGACAAAAAAATATGTTGTAGTTACAGATTGTTGTTGAGATGAGTTGTCTTGAGAAGAACAAGGCCAAAAAGAAAGAAAAGCAAATAAAATTAATATAGATTTCATAAAGTAAATTAAATACTATCAGGTATAAAAATAGTTATAATAAAAATAATACAAACTTTTTTATACCTGATTAAATTATTCTAACATTCCCATTTGCCAAATAACGATACCCATTGATAGAATAGCAATGATAAAAAATCCTATATATATGTACGAGCTTCTTCTTTTGTTAGAAGAACCTAAATCGCCAGAAGATTTCATATGGCCGGTTTTAAATGGTTACGTTCTATATAAGACGAATAAATAATGAAAATGTTACACTTTTTGTGGTTTTAATTGTGAAATTCTTTCCTCAAAATCATTTGTAGGGATAGGTTCTAGTATATTTTGAAATAGCTCCATGAGTTGTTGATCGTGATTCCAGCGTTTTTGTTGCAATAAATTAAAATGTACAAAGGAGCTCCATAGTACAGCTTTAAGCTCGGTTTTATCATGGTTCCACATTCTGATTTCTACATGTAATTGATTTTCAGTATATCGTATAAGTTGAGAATCAATAACAACATTCTCCATGAGTAAAGCGGGTTTTAAATAAGCAATCTGATTTGTGCCTACGACCCAACTTATGCCTTTGGTTTTTGCAAGTTTAAAAATATCAAGGTTATAGTATTTGTCAATCTGATCTTCACGTGCATTGATCATATAATTAATATATGCAGCGTTATTAAGATGGTTGAAAGGATCACAATCCTGAAACCTTATTTTTGCTTTGCTTTCTGGTACTTTGGTTAATGTCATAATTCATTGTATTTTTTATACCAATCGGTATATTTATAGTTAAAAAAAATGATAATTATCGTTTGAGTTTTTTATGGATCATAGTATCTATCTGACTCATAGTTTCTAATAGATAGCTATTGTCTTCCATAGTATGGGTCATAAAAATGGCACCGGTTATCATGCTATATAGCTGTTTTGCGTATAACATTGAATCTATTTCTTCTTTTATTTCTTTGCACTCTTTTCCGGCTTCAATAAGTTTAGCTACATTATTTTGGATTTTGGTAATTGCAGATTTTACATGTTTAAAAAGGGCGGGAACCTGATATTTTGCATCTACTCCCATATTGAGTACAGGACACCCACCTATCTCTTGGGTATAGTTGTAATAGTTTCTATAAAAATCGGTCACTAAAAATAATTTTTCAATAGGAGACTTACTTAAAGATTGATGATCTACTATTCGGTCAATCATATTCCCTTCGGTCATCTTAAAAGCTGCAATAGCGAGTTCTTCCTTATTTCTGAAATTGCCGTAAATGGCACCTTTGGTAAGCCCGGTAGCTTTGGTGATATCACTCAAACTTGTAGCGGCATATCCATTTTTGTTAAAAATGGGGGCTACGGTCTCGATGATAAATTCTGCTGTTTGTTCGGCTTTGGTAAGCATACTTTGTAAAATATATATTCAAATATATTAAAAAATACCGAACGGTATATTTTTTAACAAAACTTTTTTCGACATATTAATGAAATACTAAAATGGGGAGAAACCTAATTTTGACCAATATTACCGTAAATATGATCTAAAGGCTCTGTGTTGGTAATACTTTTAGGAAGGTTGCAAGCATCTTCGATCTTCATTTTTTGGAAATCTAACAAAAGATCAAATTTTTCAAGAGCAATCTGTGCTTGATCACATCCTACATTTATATTTCTGATGTTGTTAGTTCTGATTCTTTTTGGACTACTACTTCTGTTTTCAAAATCTTTGAATTGACACTTTATAACATTTCTATCCTCAAAGTAAAAACGTTCTTCAAGTGTTAATACAATATTTACCAATCTACGCCTACCAGAGCGATTTCTTTCATACTCCTTATACCAAATCTTATGTGTAGCGTATTGAAAAAATAATTGATCATCCCAAATATAGAATTCATCTCTATACTTAACATGTCCTTGTGCGTAGGTATGAATGATATGTTTTAATTCTGTGCCGTTATAGTAAAAAGTAAGTGATCCTTTTTCTGACGATTCATTACATGAATAGTCTGTGTGATGTTGTCTAAGTGTATTGGTGTCTACTAATTCTCGGATTAATTGATATTTATTTCTAATATCAGATAAGGCTCCCTTTTTACTTTGGCTCTGGGAGATGTGTGAAATTAATAGAAGTGCAAGCAATATGGTTGGTCTCATTGTGAGAGCAATGTACTTAAAACCTTGTTTTTTTCTTTATTTAGTTATTAACTATTGTAGGAATAATTCTGTTAACATCTACGGTAAAACCGTAATCCATGCAGCTCGACAAAATATGACGTTGTTGATTTTTTTGTTAAAAACTAATAGAGCTATTGATTTATTTTAAACCAATAGCTCTGTTTTTAAGTAAAATTACTTTTATTTCTGGATTAAGAAACCAAATTTTCTTGATTTCTGAACACTAGATTATCATTAAATTCATCGAGCAAAATTACACTCTCTGTAGAGACTTTTCCCGCTAGAATTTCTTTTGATAGGGTATTTAAAACTTCTTTTTGAATAGTTCGTTTAACAGGTCTTGCACCAAATTCTGGTTGGAAACCTTTTTCGGCAAGATAAACTATAGCTTGTTCTGTAGCATCCAAAGTTATGTGTTGCTCTGCTAACATTTTAGAAACGTGATTCAATTGAAGTTTTACAATTTCATTTATATTAGCTTTGGTAAGTGGAGAAAACATAATAATGTCATCTATTCTATTTAAAAACTCTGGGCGAACAGATTGTTTTAATATCCCTAATACATCTACTTTGGCAGCTTCCATAGCGGTATCCATGTCTTTAATGGTTTCAAGTTTTTCTTGAATAATATGACTACCCATGTTACTGGTCATGATGATGATGGTATTCCTGAAATCTGCAACTCTACCTTTGTTGTCTGTTAATCGACCTTCATCCAATACTTGTAATAATACATTAAACGTATCTGGGTGTGCTTTTTCTATCTCATCGAGTAAAACTACAGAGTATGGCTTTCTTCGAACAGCTTCGGTTAATTGTCCTCCTTCATCATATCCTACATATCCAGGAGGTGCTCCCATTAATCTACTTACGGCATGACGTTCCTGATATTCGCTCATATCGATTCTGGTCATGGCAGTTTCGTCATTAAAGAGGTATTCTGCCAGTGCTTTTGCTAATTCTGTTTTACCAACTCCAGTAGTTCCTAGAAACAAGAATGACCCTATCGGCTTTTTTTGATCTTGTAGTCCTGCTCGACTTCTTCGTACAGCATCACTAACGGCCTGTATAGCTTCGATTTGCCCAACAACACGTTTCTGGAGTTCTTCTTCAAGCACCAATAATTTTTCGCGTTCACTTTGTAGCATTTTGGTTACTGGTATCCCTGTCCATTTTGCTATTACTTCTGCAATATCATCATTGGTAACTTCTTCTTTAATAAGCGAAGATTTACTTTGCTGTTCATTCAACTGTTTTTGTAATTCATCCAGTCTTTCTTGAGCGTCCTTTATTTTTCCATATCGTAATTCGGCGACTTTTCCATAATCTCCATTTCTCTCTGCGCGTTCTGCTTCAAGTTTATATTCTTCAATATCTGTTTTTGCATTTTGAATAGCATCTACAACCTCTTTTTCACTTTGCCATTTTGAGAAAACCTCATTACGTTCTTCTTTAATATTTGCAAGATCTGCATTAAGTACCTTTAGCTTGGTTTCATCATTTTCACGCTTTATGGCTTCGATTTCGATTTCAAGTTGCATAATCTTTCTATCGAGAACATCTAGCTCTTCGGGTTTAGAATTAATTTCCATTCGTAGCTTAGAAGCAGCTTCATCCATTAAATCAATAGCCTTGTCGGGTAAAAACCTATTTGTGATATAACGCTGGGATAATTCTACTGCTGCAATTATGGCTTCGTCTTTTATACGTACTTTATGATGTGTTTCATACTTTTCTTTAATTCCTCTAAGAATAGAAATGGCACTCTCTGTATCTGGTTCATCTACTGTAACTTTTTGGAAACGTCTTTCCAGAGCTTTATCTTTTTCAAAATATTTTTGATATTCATCTAGGGTTGTGGCTCCAATTGCACGAAGTTCTCCTCTTGCCAAAGCAGGCTTTAGAATGTTTGCTGCATCCATTGCTCCTTGACCACCACCTGCACCTACCAAAGTATGGATTTCATCGATAAATAATACAATGTCTCCGTCGCTTGAAGTTACTTCTTTTACAACAGATTTAAGGCGCTCTTCAAATTCACCTTTAAATTTGGCACCAGCAATTAAAGCTCCCATATCTAAAGAAAAAATTTGTTTGTTCTTTAGATTTTCGGGAATATCTCCGGCGATAATTCGATGAGCTAACCCTTCGGCAATAGCAGTTTTACCTACTCCGGGTTCACCAACTAGCATTGGGTTGTTTTTGGTACGACGAGATAGGATTTGTAATATCCTTCTGATTTCTTCATCACGGCCTATTACAGGATCTAATTTTCCGCTTTCTGCCATTTCATTAAGATTTTTGGCATATTTGCTCAGGGCCTGATAGGTTTCTTCTGCACTTTGAGATGTTACTCGTTCACCTTTTCTGATTTCATTAATAGCTTCGCTTAAATGTTTTTCTGTTACTCCTTGATCTTTTAGGATTTGTGCAATCTTACTTTTAGATTTAAAGATAGCAATCACTAGGTGTTCAATAGAAACATATTCGTCATTCATCTTCTTAGCAATAATACTTGCTTCATTTAATGATTTTCCTGCTTCTCTGGATAACTGTATTTCTCCGCCAGAAACCTTAGGAAAACTTTCTAATGTACTATCAAGAACTTGTTGTAAAAGATTGATATTTACATTTAGTTTTTTAAGTAAAAATGGAAGCACATTTTCATCCACACTAAAAATAGCTTTAAAAATGTGTTCGTTTTCTATTTGCTGATGTCCAAAACCTTGTGCAAGCTGTTGAGCTTGTTGTATGGCTTCTTGTGATTTTATAGTGAAATTATTAAAATTCATAGTTTCTTATTTTGAGTTTCATAATAAAGAATCAAATAATATTCCTACTTAGGAAATATGTCAAATTGTCTTAATATTGCTTAATTTTACTGACTTTTTGGCTTATTGTAAAGTTACAGATTTTGTAACGACCAATATATGATTATAGTCAATTTTAAAAATCATTTGATTAAGTTTGCGATAATTTGAATTAAGGAAAAAAATGGGAATATTTGGTAAATTATTTGGATCCGAAGAGAAGGAACCTAAACAGGAAAAACAAGCTTTGCCTTGGCAAGTGCTCAATTCTATTTCGCAATTAGCGGAAATTGAAGAAGCATCAAAGGCTAAAACTCAAGCTATTTTTAAGCATTCGACCCGTTGTGGTATTAGTAGCATGGTAATTCGTAATTTTGAAAACAGTTTTGATCTTACAGAAGATCAAATCGATTTATATTATCTCGATTTATTGAATCATCGTGATGTGTCTGCAGAAGTAGCTGCAAAGTTTCAAGTATTTCATGAATCGCCTCAATTTATTGTTATTAGAAATGGTGTTATGGTACACCATTCTTCGCATAGTATGATTACGCCCCAAGTATTACATCAGTTTGTATAAATTATTTATTAGGAACTATTTTCTGAGAAGGTCTATCCTGAAACATTTTTACAAATAATGTTGTGCTCATTTTTCTGGCGCGATTTTTAGCTAAAGTAGCAAGCTCACCATCAAAAAGGTCATCTATTGTGGTAATCCATAGTTGTAGCCATATTCCAAAATGTTCATTTGTGATACTATGGTTAAATGTTTGATCTACTTGTTTGTGGGCTTCAATTGGATTTCCTTTAAATTTTGGAACAAATAATAGGTTGGTTTCCCAAAAATCGGTTAACCGATCTAAGTGTTTATCCCAATCCTTTATTACATGATTAAAAATAGGGCCTAAACTCTTTTCTTTTCTGATTTTCTTATAAAATACAGCAACTAGCATTGCAACATCATCTCTGTTTCTGATATCATTTTTATAAATCACTGTCATTTGATTTTTGTTGTAAGAAATTATATTGTTCCTTATTTGTGCTAATAAAAAGTGATGTTAAGTAATACCAAGAGACTATTGATGAAGAGACTTGCAATTAATAAGTTGAATACAAACTTAGCTTTCATTTGAGCTAGAATAGATGCATTAAATGCCATACAAATAATTACACAAAGAGATAATTGAACGACTTGTGAAAAAGATCTTTCCTGCATAAGAATATACATTGCTGCAACAGATCCTAAACAACTGGAAAGAATGATCATTAATGGAATGTATGCCATATACATTTGCTTAAAATCGTTTAATAACTTTGAATACATAACAATTGTTTTTAGTGTTATTCAAAGGTATTTCAAGAAAGGGATCTGATTTTATGATCCTAATCATAAAGTAGACTGGAAGTGAAAATCACCGATATACTTTCCTGTCTTTAATAAAAAGCTCTCCTTTCTGCTCTAGTTTTTTGATACTTCGGATAACAGTTTCTACGCGCAATCCTGTTAGATCAGCAAGTTGTTGTCTGGTGAGTTCTACTTTGTATGTGTTTGATTCTGTTGCGCTATGATTACTGTTTTTTTTAAAATAATCAAGAATTCTAAGAATGCGATGTTCTGGCTCTTGGGTAGATATTTCAGAAACCATAATTGCTTTGTAATATAGTCGCAAAGCTAGCGTGCTGGTAAATTTATGATGTATATCAGGGTTTTCTTCTAGAAGTTTTAAGAATTTTTCTTTTGGTAATTGCCAGACTTCAGAATCTACAATAGCTTCTGCATTTGCAGGGTATTTAAAGTCTGCAAATAAAGGAGGTTCTGCAAAGCTTTTTTCTTTGGTAAAAATACCTTGTATGTATTCTTTCCCTTCCTGATTATAATTATTCATCTTGATCTCTCCAAGATGTACCTGATAGTAATAACGAGCCATAGAACCTTCTTGAAAAAGAAATTCTCCTCGTTTATACTTTTTTAATATTGCCCCTGAATTAAGTAAAATTATGTGATCGATCATATTAACAATTCTCTAGTATATAGTGCTAATCTGTTAAGATCAAATAGTATTATAATTATGGTATAATGTATTATTTAAAACGATAATTAGTAATAATGTTCTTTAATTTATTTTTTAAATCTTCTCCAGAATCATAAACCATCTGCTCATTAGAAGGAAATGGTACAGATTTCACACCTAGATACCCTAATAAAGTATCTTCCAAAGCTCGTTTATCTCCATTGTAATTTGCATAAATATGCTGAAAAACATATTCACTTGCAATAGGAAAAGCATCTAAGAGTTGTTTTGTTCTTAAGTTTTTGTACTGAACATTACCTACAACGTTAGTAGCTTTAAACTGTGTGAATTCATAATATTCACAATGTACCTTTACCATTCTGTCTACTTTTACTTTTTCACCTTTATCATCAATCACGATTTCATCATTTTCATCCAACAGATATTCCCAGCCATCTTTAACCAATTTTTCTTTTTGTAGCTGACGTTCTTTGATTTGTTCTGGAGATATATTAATTTCTCTTAATTCTACTTCCATAGCATAATCATAAGGAATAGATTTTTGAGGTTGACTGTGGTATACTGTCCATTGATCATTAAGGCCATAGGTGCCAAAATTGAGTAAGTCACTTTCTAGTCTTTTAGGAATAATAACATCGGTTCTATTTTTCATTGTTACCTTTACAAAATCAGTCCCTTTTTGGTGAGCATCATCAATCATCTCCCGGGTATTTTTGTAGTTAGGAGTGATTTTGTTAAGATAAATCAGGTCATCATATACGGCTCTATAATCTGTTTTTCTTTTGGCAGATGTTAATAAAGCTTTAGCGTTATTATATAAGTATTGAGAAAGCCTATCTTTTGTATCTATAATCTTTTGATCGTAGTTATGTAGTACGAAATTAGCATTTCGACCTTCTTCAATAAGGTACAAGGGTAACAATGGTTTTATACGTTCTTGTCTATTCTTTAGCGATACATAAGTGTTGTAAATACGTTCAAGATTAGCAGGATTCCCTTCTTTTTCTAAATATGCAATGGCATTGTTGTCCCGATCAAGAGCTTTTGCATATGCCTGTTCGAGCATTAGGATAATAGGCTGCTTTCCTTTTTTGCCTTTATTTGTCCTAAGTTTGTTTAGAGCAATATTTATCGCTTGATTATAATTTCCTGTATTAAGTGCCTTTTCAGTTTTCTTAACACTGCTACATGAAGAAATAATTGTAGTTATAAGTAGTAGAAGTAGTAGTTTTTTCATATCAATAATATTTTGATTTGGGTATTGAAAACAACTTTGATGCCAAAAGATAATAAAAAAACCTCGAAAGTTGTTTTTCGAGGTTATATAATGGTTTGCAGTTTTTTTATTTTTTAAATACAGGAAGTAGTTTGGTAGAGACTTCTCCAAAACCAATTCGTACTCCCTCTTTTTCGCAGTATCCTCTCATAATCACCGTATCATTATCATCAATAAACTTACGACTACCTCCTTCATCAAGTTGTAGAGGTTTTTCTCCACGCCAGCTTAACTCTAACATTGATCCATATGAATCAGGTGTTGGTCCGGATAAAGTTCCGCTACCCATAAGGTCACCAGAATTAACAGGACATCCATTTACAGTATGATGTGTAAGTTGTTGTGCCATTGTCCAGTACATATGTTTAAAATTACTTCTGGAAACAACAGTTTCTGCTGCTTTTTCTGGTTGAATAGCAACTTCTAGGTTTATATCAAAACTTTTCTTTCCTTTAGATTGAAGGTAGGGCAATTGTTTTTTTAATGGTTTAGGTCCGTTTGTTCTATAGGGTTCTAATGCATCAAGAGTTACTATCCAAGGGGATATAGATGAAGCAAAGTTTTTACCTAAAAATGGGCCTAGCGGAACATATTCCCATTTCTGAATATCCCGGGCACTCCAATCATTAAATAATACCATTCCAAATATATAATCTTCTGCCTCTTCGATAGGTATTGGTTCTCCTAATTGATTAGCATCGGTAGTGATGAAAGCCATTTCAAGTTCAAAATCCACTAATCTCGAAGGGCCAAAAATAGGCTCCTTTGCACCATTGATTAATTTTTGACCTTGCGGGCGATGAACCGGGATGCCAGAGGGAATAACCGAACTACTGCGACCGTGATATCCAACAGGCATATGTAGCCAATTAGGAAGCAAAGCATTTTCGGGGTCCCTAAACATTTTTCCTACGTTAGTAGCATGTTCTATACTGCTATAAAAATCAGTGTAATCTCCAATTCTAACAGGTAATTGCATTTCAATTTCATCTAAAGAGAATAAAACCTCTTGTCTATGCTTTTCATTATTTTTTAAGGAGTTGTTTTCTGTATCAAATATTTCAGCAATTCTATTACGAACCAATCTCCATGTCTTTTTTCCATCAGAAATAAAATCATTTAAAGAATCTTGTAAGAAGATATCATCTGTTAATGGGATTCCATCAAAATAACCGAGTTGATGAAGTGCTCCAAGGTCAATAGCAGTATCACCAATTCTGGTTCCTATAGTAATAATATCATCTCTGGTAAGAAATACACCAAAAGGAATATTTTGTATAGGGAAATCAGTATTAGGAAGTGTTTTAATCCATGTCTTTCTATCTGGATAATTTGCAGTTATGGGCATTATTGTTCTTTTATATGTTGTTGGTAATTTCTATGATCAAATATATAATTTTCGGATGGTTAAAAGTTTTTAATTATGTGAAAAATAATTAAAATAATGATAAGATATGTTATTAATGGTACAATACCAAGGAGGGATTGCCGATTTATTGAGTTTTTTTGAAATATAAAACGTTTTACTTCGTAATGTTTGATCAGTATTAATGTAAAATTATCAGTGATGTATGGCAAGAAACATTAATTTAGAAAAAGAATAAGATGTTCTTATTTATTAGGGGGTATTTACATCGATTTAAAGAATGTATTTCCTATTTTTACGCCTTTACTAATAAATAATGAATTCATGCAACGCGACGAACAAATTTTTGATTTAATTCAGGACGAAAAAGAACGTCAAATCAACGGATTAGAACTTATTGCTTCAGAAAACTTTGTGAGTGAACAAGTAATGGAAGCTGCTGGGTCTGTACTAACTAATAAATATGCCGAAGGATATCCTGGTAAACGTTATTATGGCGGATGCGCCGTAGTAGATGTTATAGAGCAGATTGCTATTGACCGAGCTAAAGAATTGTTTGGAGCAGCATATGCTAATGTGCAACCTCATTCTGGTTCGCAAGCTAATACAGCAGTATATCATGCATGCCTTAAGCCAGGCGATAAAATATTAGGTTTTGATCTTTCTCATGGAGGACACTTGACTCATGGTTCACCAGTTAATTTCTCTGGGAAATTATACAATCCTGTTTTTTATGGGGTAGAGAAGGAGACAGGAAGATTAAATTATGATAAGATTCAGGAAATCGCTACCGCAGAAAAACCACAGTTGATTATTGCTGGGGCATCTGCTTATTCACGAGAAATTGATTATAAAAGATTTAGAGAGATTGCGGATAGTGTAGGAGCAATTCTTTTTGCTGATATTGCTCATCCAGCAGGATTGATTGCAAAAGGAATAATTTCGGATCCTGTACCGCATTGTCATGTAGTAACTACGACAACTCATAAAACATTAAGAGGACCAAGAGGAGGTCTTATTTTAATGGGAGAAGATTTTGAAAACCCTTTCGGAATCACCTTAAAAAGTGGTAAAAAACGAATGATGTCCTCCTTATTTGATAGTGCAGTATTCCCTGGTAATCAGGGAGGGCCATTAGAGCATATTATTGCTGCAAAAGCAATTGCTTTTGGAGAAGCATTAACAGACGAGTTTTTACATTATATCGTGCAAGTAAAGAAAAATGCAGCAGTTATGGCTGAAGCGTTTGTGAAGAAAGGATATGAAGTTATTTCTGGAGGTACCGATAATCATATGATGCTTATCGATTTACGAAATAAAGGAGTGACAGGAAAACAAGCAGAAGAAGCATTGGGAGTAGCAGAAATTACTGTAAATAAAAATATGGTACCGTTTGATGATAAGTCTCCGTTTGTAACATCTGGAATTCGTATTGGGGTAGCTGCAGTTACCACTCGCGGATTGAGAGAAAATGATATGATAGCTATTGTTGAATTGATCGATCAGGTAATCCAAAATGTTGAGGATGAAGAAAAACTACATGCTATCGCAGATGATGTAAATGCAATGATGGCAGATAAGCCTTTATTTGTAGGGTAGATGAAATATTTATAAAACAAAAAACGCATGGCTTTTTAACCATGCGTTTTTTGTTTTTTTTATCTATATTTAAGAATGACTCCAGTTCTGGGCATCATCACTATTATTTGGTGAAAGCCCTATAATATCTCCATCCGTATTTACTCCCAAGCCAACTACAGTCCTGTTTACATAATTAAAATAACTCACTACCTGATTGATTTCCAGAATCTCACCATCAGATAATTTTTGTTCTCTAAGACCATGAATATCTGATTCGGTAATAGTATGGTGTGATAGCGTTAATTTCTTAGCATATTGAAGGCCTGCCAAATATTGATATTTAAAATGATTTTGCAATTCATCTTTGGATAAACAGGATAAAATTTCCTGAAACTTGGTATCATCATTTAATAGTCGTTTTAATCCAATTGAGTGATGATCTACACAATAACTGCACTGATTTAAACTACTTACATAAACACCAAGAGTCTCTAAATACCATTTGGGTAATGTGTTATTAGAGTTATGTAATACGTTTTTGTATAGACCCATATGACCAACCAGAGTATGTGGTCGTAAACTGTGTATAGATAATACATTATCTATGTTATTATTAGGACCTTTAATACGGTCATATAATTTCTTTAATTGACCAGTTGCATCGGCATACGATATTTCTTTAATCCAACTCATTGTTATTGAAGTTTTTCTTTAAATATAGCGCTCTTTTTATCAAAAAAAGTAGAGATCAATACTAAAATTGATCCCAAAAAAATAGAAACATCGGCAAGGTTAAATATTTCAGTTTTTATGATTCCTAAATCTAAAATCAAAAAATCGGTTACAGATCCATATACAATACGATCAAAAAGATTTCCGATTCCGCCACCAATAATAAAAGCAAAACCTATAATTGTTTCTCTAGAATAATTTGTCTTAATTAATATCTGTCTTAATAATAGTAATAAAACTAATATCGGAAGAACTTGCAATAAAAATATTTTTAAGATAGGAGCTAAATCTGATCCCAAACTATAGGCAGCTCCTGTGTTTTCGACTTTAGTCAATACAAAATTATCCTTAAAAACTTCTATACGTTCATAAGGTTCAATCGCTTGCCGAACAACATTCTTTGAAATCTGATCACAACTAATATTCAGTAAAACCAGAGAAAGAATGAATACAATTCTTATATTTCTTGTAATCTTCATGTGTACAATTATAATACGTATTTTTCAAATGTAATAGAAACTTCAGACTATATTAGCGTTTCCAGTATGTTTTATATTCAGAAATAGAAAAAGCTGTATCATAATTATCTTTATTGATACTTTTATTTTCGTTAGAGTCATAATCCATCCATATTTTCCAATCTCCATCTTCCATTTTTAATACAACATGAAACTGACCATAGGAGTATTTTGTTTGATTATTATCGTTAATATAAGTAACTCTATAAATTCCTCTGTCAGAAACCAGTGAATCAGAATAGATTCTTTCAAATAGTCTAAAGTCAATTGGAGCCGATTTTTTTGAAGGAACACTCCATCGTTTTTGATACCCTTTTAAATAAACATTTGCTTTTTCGATTTTACCGCCATTTCCCGAAATTCGAATCATTTCTTTACTATGTATAGAAGCAAATAAGTCATAATCTAAAGTTTCGAATGCTTTAGAGAAGTTACCATACATATCTGCATTAATTTTTTCATGTATAGCATCTTCTTCTTGTGCAACAGCTACCTGTATAAAAGATAGGAAAGCAATTAGTGCTACAGGTATGACTTTAAATTTTAACATAGTCATTGTTTTTAAATTATTCTAGTATCCCTTTTTCTTTCGTATAGCACGCAGTTTTTCAGTCGCTTATTATCTAGTAATTTGGGGTGCTCAAAAGTTTCGATTTGCCTCATCCCGATCTTTTTCATGATTAATTCTGATTTTATGTTAATCGCTGGTGCAACAGAATAGATTTTATCTAATCCAATGGTATTAAAACCAAAATCTAAACAAGCTTTAGCACCTTCAGTAGCATAGCCTTTGTTCCAGATACTTTTTTTTAGTCGCCAACCAATATCAACAAAAGGCCCTCGTTTTTCTAAATAGTTTTGTTCACATAAACCTATAAATCCTATAAGTTCTGCATTATCCAGGAGATCAACAGCAAAATAACAAAACCCTTTTTTTGTATACATTTCTTGCATTCTTATAATAAATGCCTTGGTGTCTTCTTTTGATGGTTTAAACGGAAAAAACTCCATTACATCGTCATCATTATTGATTTCGGCTAATGCTTCTAAGTCATCAAGAGTCCAATTACGGAAACCTAATCGTTGAGAGGTAAAAATGTATGAATTCATTGTAGTAAACTGAAAAATAGATTATATGTATTCGTTTTTTTTAACGTATTCAAATGTAATGATTTGTAACCTTTATTGTTTAAATTTTGAAAATTCTTGGGATGAGTCGAGTTTGATATGTAGTGAAATAGAAAACTGCTCGTGTTTTAGAATAGGAAACACGAGCAGTTTTAGTTGGATTGAATATAGAAATTATTCTTTTCTCATGAACTGTTCGTTAAATTCTTTGATTTTTAATGCATTGATTTCATCATGTGTTTTTCCTGCACCATGTTGCAGATATGCATTAAATATATGACTTAAGTATAATGGTGATTTGGCTTTGTCTTCGTCAAAATTCTCTGAGTTATGGCAAACAAAGCAATTTACCAGATTATTTACAGTAATATCATGTACATCGCTCTGGAAAGTCTGTGTATAGGTTTCCATAGTAAGATTAGAAAGGTTTAAAGATCCTCTGGCAATAGATCCTTTTGTGGCTTTTGATATATTACCAGCTAATTTTTGGATAGTATCAGCTTGTTTTTTTGGAGATAGTCCATCGGTATCGATCCAAATCCCTCCGTTATAAAAATAATTTTTCCAAACATCCTGAAGTTTTGAAGTAACACAAGAATTAATAGTTCTAATGTTGTCATAATTTTTTGGTTCTTTTTGACTGGTTTCCATAAAACCGTTCCCTTGCGTTCTGGGAACACCAAATTCGAAAAGCGTAAACGCTTTATTAGGTTCTTTAGGCTCTTTTGTAATAGTATCCCAAGTAATTGCATCTAAAGATGAAGTACTTCCTTTGCCAAATAATAATTTTTCATCGGTAGAAGAAACTATATTAGTACTCCAGTCATAGTGTGGAGCCATATCATTATGTTCAAAAGTAGCCCATATAAATTCTGGATGGTTTATGACTACACCAACTACATGCATTCCTAGTAAAGCAACATCACTTTTAACATATGCACCATTTTCATAAATAGCTGCTTTGGTTTGGTAATATGTGGAGAGTTTATCTGTTGGGATTGCACTGGTTTTTACCCATGAAACTTTTAATTCTAATGACCCTATAGGAAATGTTTCGGTATTATTTGGAGAAATAGACCTATCCAGAATGGCTGTTTTAAAATGATCAGCAGCAACTTTTAAGGTATCGTCAATATGAATAGAATAGTAAACAGTATCAGACTTACTAATACTCGAATTAAATTGAGAATTGGTTTTTAAGATGCCATCAGAACCAGCTTGCTCTATATCTTTAAGAACTAAAGATAATCCTGACTGAGGTTCTACGGGGATCATTAAATCACTAACCTGTATTAACTTGTTTTCGAAAACAGTTTTTCCGTTTTCAGGTTTGGTTAACCACAAAAATTTTTGCCAGGACCATTGCTGAAAAATACAATTCGTTGTATTGATGGTATCAAATGGGCTTCCTTTACCTTCTTCTGGAGGAGGGGTTTGACTGTGAGGAAACCAGGTAGGTTCGCAATTGCAATCCTTACTTTTTTCCTGAATATTCTCATAAGCAATGGGTTCTTTATCTGTCTTTTCCTTTTTGTCTGTTTTACATGAAATAACAATGATGAAGATAACAAGACAAGCCACTAATAAGGAACTTGCAAGGTTGGTAAATTTAGTTTTCATTTGTGTAAAGATTAGTTAATAATATGGTTGTATATCAAATCTAATCTTTATTAGAATGGTTTCCTATAAGTAAAAATACGGGGTTTGGAACACTCTTATTATTCTAATTGAAAGTGATTTTATATTCTTTTCAACAAGAATGCATCAATTCTTTCCTTCAAAAACAGTGCTTTCATATGCTCCAATATCAGGAGTTGTAGTATTACGAATAGTTCCTAAAATATCAGTTCCCATGGTTGGAGTAGAAGCTTTTCCATTAGCAGCAGAACTTTCACCAATATTCAGCATATTTTTAAATGGAGTTTTAAAATCAGGTTCTTCATTCAAAATAATATTTTCAAACAGATTGGTATTGGTGAAATCATACAATGGATTACCAACAAACAAATCATTAAGATCATTGAACTTAACTAAACAGTTTTTAAAATTGTAATTGAATGCAGTGCCATCAATTTTACTTAACACTAATTCTAATTCTTGATTACCATAAATAATACAGTTTGTGAAATTGGCTTCAAGTAAATCTGCAACAACTATATCGGTTCCATTTACTCGTAGATTGTTATCAATCAATACTGTTGGAAGTTCTCTAAAACCAGTTCCAATATTAGAATAATTTGTAAATGTACAGTGGTTAAAATTATAAGTTCCACCCAGGGAACAGTTAAGTGATACTTGTCCGGCATTGTTAATTACCAGATTTTCTCCTAGCACATTACCTGTACGAGCCAGAAGTCCCACATTAGAGCTATTATAAATCTGGGTGTTTTTAATAGTAAGTGTAGGGTTTGCACCTCCATCATTAGAGTCCATAAGTATTCCTACCGTTGCATTTTTTATGGTTGCATGATTTATAGTGTGACCTGTACTTCCTGCAGTAAGCCAGATAGTTCCCCATTGCCCCGGGATATCACTAAAACCAGATTCTAGGCGATCACCTTCAAAAATAACTTCGTTTTCAAGAAGCTTTGGATCGGTACTTAATTCACCATTTACAGTCAAGGTAGCGCCGTTTGCGGCTATAATTCCAGAGTTATTATGAAAGTGTATTCTTGCTCCTGCATCTATAGTAAGCGTTTTGCCACTAGGTATAGCTGCATATCCATAAATTACGTAAGGTTTTTCGTTGGTGAAGTTAAGTTGAGTATCGTCTAGAAAGAAACCTTCAATTCTGATTTCGTTATTTTCATTATCAAGACCGAGTAATAAAGTTTCTTTTTCACCTGTCATAGCATCCCGAGAAGGAAACAAAAGCATAGCGTCTTTTATTAGTGTTACCAGATCTACATCTTGTTGATTTCCTCCTGCATCAAATACCACCCGATCTGTGTATAAAAACTCTACATCTGCTGTTTGACTGGTAATGTCGGTTGTCGTTTCTACAAAAACAAAAATACTATCCTTGGCTAAAACCTGAATATTCTCAAAGGATTTCCCAGGAATACCATCAACATTAAGCCTGTAGTTCGAACTTTCGCCACGCTCTAGTGCAATTGCTGGGATTGTAAAATCGTCATTAGTACGGTTATATACTTTAAAGCTATATGTACTGGAACCAATATTGGTGAAAATGGTGTCTAGAAATAGGGTATCTGTCGAGAATTTTAAATTTCCTGTACTTGGGCCTGACTCAAAATCATTACGACAGGAACTCCATAAAACTAATACAGCAAGCAAAAAAAGAGTTGATAGATAACGCATAATTATAGTAATAGGTCTTTAAGAATAAATAAAGTATTGAAGCTGCAAATTAGCAAAGATTTTTCTTTTTTAACGGCTTCATTATCTCATTCTTTCATTAATTCATTCTTTCTATGAATTAAAGTATAACTTTTTGATTGCTCTAATATTGCTTTATAATAAAAATTTGATAAGATCAGTGCTTCTGTAAGAAGTAAAACATTTGTACATTTGTTATTCATAATTAACACGCACAACATAATAATCTATTATGAGTACATATGATGTAGCCGTAATTGGCTCTGGACCTGGTGGATATGTGGCCGCTATTCGATGCGCACAACTAGGAATGAAAACCGCAATAATCGAAAAATATTCAACACTTGGAGGAACTTGTCTTAATGTAGGGTGTATCCCTAGTAAAGCATTGTTAGATTCTTCTCACCACTATGAGCATGCTGTAAAGCATTTTGCAGATCACGGGATCGAGATTCCGGGTGATGTAAAAATTAATCTGGAAAAGATGATTGCCCGTAAGCAAACTGTGGTAGATCAGAATTGTGAAGGGGTTAGTTATTTGATGAAAAAAAATAAAATAGATGTTTTTGAAGGAGTAGGAGCTTTTAAGGATGCTACACATGTAAATATTACAAAAGCAGATGGTACTGTAGAAACGATTGAAGCAAAAAATACGATTATTGCTACAGGTTCTAAACCATCAACTTTACCGTTTATCAAAATCGATAAGAAAAGAGTAATTACATCTACCGAAACTCTTAAATTAAAAGAAGTACCAAAACACCTTGTCGTTATAGGAGGAGGAGTGATAGGACTAGAATTAGGTCAGGTTTATCGTCGTTTGGGAGCTGATGTTTCTGTAATAGAATATATGGATAGAATCATTCCTGGAATGGATAAAGCACTATCTAGAGAGTTACAAAAAGTATTGAAAAAACAAGGAGTTAAGTTTTATACCGCTCATAAAGTAACTAATGTAAAGGCTACTGCTAAAGAAGTAGTGATAACTGCAGATGATAAAAAAGGAAATCCAGTAGATTTTAAAGGAGATTACTGTTTGGTATCTGTAGGAAGAAGACCATATACCGATGGATTAAATGCTGAAGCTGCAGGAGTAAAACTCAATGATAGAGGACAAGTTGAGGTTAACGATCACTTACAAACCAGTGCTTCTAATATCTATGCGATAGGAGATGTAATAAAAGGAGCCATGCTGGCTCATAAAGCTGAAGAAGAAGGTGTTTTTGTAGCCGAGACCTTGGCAGGACAGAAACCACATATTGATTATAATCTTATTCCTGGGGTAGTATACACTTGGCCAGAAGTAGCTGCAGTCGGTAAAACTGAAGAAGAACTAAAAGAAGCTGGGGTAAAATATAAATCAGGTCAATTTTCTTTTAGAGCACTAGGTAGATCTCGTGCCAGTGGTGATCTTGATGGTTTTGTTAAAATACTTGCCGATGAGACTACAGATGAGGTATTAGGTGTTCACATGATAGGAGCACGTTGTGCAGATCTTATTGCCGAAGCAGTAACTGCGATGGAATTTAGAGCATCTGCCGAAGATATTTCTCGTATGTCTCATGCACATCCAACGTTTGCAGAAGCAGTAAAAGAAGCTGCACTTGCTGCCACTGATAATAGAGCATTACACTCTTAATCAAATTAGTAAAACACATATAAATTAATGTCAAACTGAGCCTGTTGAAACTTTTATAGTTTTTAACAGGTTTAGATGGCATAGTAACATCTATAGTTACATATTCTCTAATCTTGCCAATACTTCAGGTTTGTAATTTCTACTAATAGGGATAGACTTATGATCAACTATGATTTCTTCATTAGAAAATGAATCTATCCTCGAAATAGAAATAATATAAGATCGATGGGTTCGCATGAAATATTGCTGCGGTAATTTCGATTCGATAGTGCTTATTGTTTCTCTAGTGATAATAGTATTTGATGAACAATGGATTTTTACATAATCACTATAACTTTCGATATAAATGATTTCAGAAAAATCAACTTTTTTCATCCTTCGATCTGATCGAACAAAAATGAATTCATTAGAACTGGTTTCTATAATTTTTGGCGACTCTTCTTTGTGATATACTTCAAAATAATTATGTATAGCATTTAATAATCGTTCGTAGGCAATAGGTTTTAATAAATAATCTACTGCATGTAGATCAAAGCCTTCAATTGCATATTCGCGATAAGCAGTAGTAAATATAATTTTGATATCCTTATTAATAGATTTTGCAAAAGAAATACCCGAAATCTCCGGCATATTGATGTCCAGAAAAATAAGATCCACTTTCTGAGTGTTAATACAATTAAAAGCTTCTAATGCATTACTACACGTTGCCACAACCTCAATACTATCAATTTTTGATAGATGAGAGGCGATAATCTCGCGCGCAGTAGGCTCATCATCTACTATGATACAGGATATTTTAGTGCTCATTGACTTTTTGGTTTAGAAGTGTTTAGTTTCAATTCGACATTATGCCACTGTTCATTTTTAGAAATTAATAACTCATGGTTATCATTATACAATGAAGAAAGTCTTTTTTTTATATTAGATAAACCAATTCCATCCTGATCATTTTTTGATGAACTATAAATTGAATTCTTAATACTAAAATGCACTACACTATTTATATGAGTTAATTTCATATGAATAGACATTTTTTTGTTCCTTATTTGACCATGTTTAAAACTATTTTCTACAAATGGAATTAAAAGCATAGGTGCAATTTGAATAGAATTATTTACGTCTTCAAAATTTGTAATTATATCTAAAGTATTACTAAACCTCATTTTTTCTAGCGAAATATAATCTTTAATATGATCAAGTTCTTGTTTTAGGGGTACCAGCGGTTTATCGACTTGATATAAAAGATAATCTAATAAATTAGAGAGTTTCAGGATCATTTCTGGAGTTTCTTCAGATTTTTTTAGTGCAAACCCATACATCGTATTTAGAGTATTGAATAAAAAATGAGGATGAATTTGCATTTTGAGATAGTGTAATTCTTGCTCTTTGAGTTTAAGTTGAGCTTCTAAAATTTTATGTTGCAGTTCTTGATTTGTTGAGTTTGATTTATAATTATGTTTTACCAAACTAAAAGCACTTACCAATGCAACAATAATATATACAGCAATCATTACAGCAAGAATACTCTTACTCATAGGAGCCATTCCATTAAGTTTAAACCCAGAAAGAAAGATCAACCCATAAAAAATAGAGATGATAATTAAGTAGGCTGATAAAATGAAAGTGTATATGCTGTATAAAACTAAAAGGCCATATTTTTTTAACAATACATACTTAGGAATCAAATAATAGATAACGACATAGGTTGTAATTATGGTTACAGGCATTAAGAATGCAGAAAAAGAAAATACATAATTAATGTTACTGCTTTTATAGCTAAAAAAATGGGTGTAGAAAAATAGCACCCCTATCCAAAATATAATATGGAGTATTATTTGTATTGCTTTTTTTAGGATGAATTTATTAGAAATCATAATAGAAGTACAATATCCGTATTTTTTATTTTTAAGATACTATTTTAAGTTGAATGACAGAATTAAAACCTTTTTTGACGGTATTCAATAAAAAAATAGCAAAAAACAAGTTGATTATGTTTAAAACAGCGCTAGTTTGGTAGGTGGACGAAAAAAAATAAGTTAAATCTTATTTGACCTTAGTTTTGGGTATCTTTAATTAAACAATAGAACACTTATGTTATATAGAATTGTTATATCATTGGTTTTTATACAATCACAAAACCATTCTTTCTTTGCTCATATCGTTCATCTATTAAAGGATGGAGGATTTTTTTTTATGCTACCTATATTAATGATGTTTTTTGTAGTACTATCCTTAGTAATTAAAAATGTAATAGTATTTAGGAAAGAAAAAATACTTTCGAAAAAGCATATTCAGCTAATTAATTCTATAGGGCTTTTAACATTAGTATGGGGAGTATTAGGACAATTGCTAGGTCTTGTAGGAGCATTAGATAATATTGATATGTTTGGCGAACCCTCAATAGAAATATTAGCAACAGGTCTTAAAATGTCTACGTTGCCAACAATATTTGGATGTTTTGTTTTTGTAGTTTCCAGAGGAGCTACAATTATTTTTACATGGATCAATAAAGAAATAGAATAGGAGTTAGGTATAAAATAAACTACAATTATTCATTCAAAAACAAAACACGATACAGTAATAGATATTCATTTTTAATGATAAAGGTAGCTAAGCATTCTTGTAATGTTATCTTATCAAAATCAACAAACAATAATATAAAATCCTTTGATCGTAGCATATTTAGAATCAAATGTCCCTTGGTTTTAAGTTTCTATACAGGCTTTTTATTGCAATTAAACAAAATTTTAAATACGATGATTAAAAAGATAATAATGATAGCTTTTTTGATAAGTTACGGTAGCAATGCTCAAACCTTTAACAAAGTAAAGTTGGATAGTTTATTTATGATGATCGAGTCAAATAATTTAGGAATGGGGAGCTTTTCCATTTTTAAAGAAGGAAAAGAAATATACCAAAAGTCTATAGGCTATTCTGATGTAATCAATAAAGCTAAAAATAACAAAGAAACAAAATATAGAATAGGTTCTATTACAAAAACATTTACGGCTACTATAATTACAAAATTGGTTGAAGAAGGAAAATTGAGTTTTAATACAGCCTTAAATATATATTTTCCTAACATCCCTAATGCAAAGAAAATAACGATTGAGAATTTATTAAGGCATCAAAGTGGTTTGTTTAATATAACAGAACAAGAGAATTTTGCATCTTGGATAATAACCCCTAAAAGTAGAGAACAGATGTTGGGTCGTATTATAAAAAACGGAACTGTATTTGAACCAGGAAAAGAAACAAAATACTCTAATACAAATTTTATTTTACTTTCTTATATAGCAGAGGATATTGAAAATAAATCTTTTGCCAAAATTTTAGAATCTAGAATCATTAAGCCACTTAAACTAAAGAGAACAGAATATGGTAAAAAGATAAGATCAAAAAATAATGAAGCATTGCCCTACTTTGAAGAGGATTCTAAATGGGAATTAATAAAAAATCGAACTGATTTGAGTGGTCCCATAGGAGCCGGAGCTATCGTGTCGACAGCTTCAGAGTTAAATGTTTTTTTTGAAAACTTGTTTTCGGGGGAATTAGTTTCGAATACTTCTTTAGGGCAAATGATGGATACATCAACCGGAATGGGAATGGGATTAGATGGAAATGTATTGTATGATAAACAAATATATGGACATGATGGAGCTATTGATGGGTTTCAGTCCTTATCGATTTATTTGCCAAAAGAGAAATTGGCTGTTACCTACATTGCTAATGGAGTTGTGATGTCACCAAAAAACAGCATACTAACTGCTTTGAAAATTTATTTTGGGATAGACAATAAACTTTCAGAGAAACCAGCTTTAACATTAAAGCCAGAAGAACTTGAAATATATTTAGGGGTTTATAAAGGAGGAACTTTTCCTTTTGAAATTAAGGTGACCAAAGAAGATACGGCTTTGATTATACATGCAAAAAATGGACCTACGTTTCCTCTGGAAGCTTATGATAAAGACAAATTTAGATCTGAACCATATGAGGTAAAGATGGAGTTTTTTCCTAATCAAAATAAAATGATTTTGGATTTGAAAGGTAAACGATCAGAGTTTATAAGAGAGTAAGAGTTTCAAAAAAGCGGTTAATTATAAAAACCTGTATCATGATAGCATGTATACAGGTTTTTTTGTTTAATTATTGTGTGATCCATCGCAGTATGGAGGATTATTGGTCTGTTTACAGGTACATAAATAAGCCTCTTTGGTTTCTTCTACACAAAAAATGATAGGAGGAGAACCTCCTGCTTTTTTATGATTACCATTGCAAAACGGTTGATCTGTACTATGACCACAAGAACACCAAGCATAGTTTTTGTCAACCTCTAATTGGCATGCGATTGGTGCATTACCACCTCTAATGTTATTTTTCATAAGCTTGATTTTGTATTCTAAAAATACTAAATTCTAGCTTGATATGTGTATAGATCAAAATATCTACCTTTTGCAGCAATAAGTTCATCATGATTACCGTATTCTGCTATGTTACCAGATTCGATAACCAAAATTTGATCTGCTTTTTTGATCGTACTTAATCTGTGTGCAATAACAAAAGTAGTTCTGCCTTTCATTAATTCACCAAGACTTTTTTGAATCAAAGCTTCGCTTTCTGTATCCAGATTTGATGTTGCTTCATCGAGAATAATAATTTTGGGATTAGCGAGAATAGCTCTTGCAATTGCAATTCGCTGTCGTTGTCCTCCAGAGAGTTTTACACCTCGTTCTCCTATCAGAGTATCTAAACCATCATCAAAACGATCTGTAAATTCATTTACATAAGCGGCCTCTACTGCTTGTTGTAATTGTATCTCTGTGGCATTTGGGCAAGGAAACAAAATATTCTCACGAATTGTTCCTTCAAATAAGAATTCATCTTGTAAAACTACACCAAGGTTACGTCGATAACTATGTAACTTTACTTTAGAAATATCATTATCATCAATAGTGATAGTTCCTGATTTTGGATTTAAAAATGTAGCTGCTAATCCGGCAATGGTAGACTTACCCGAACCAGAACTACCAACTAGAGCTGTTACAGATCCCGAGGGAGCTTTAAAACTAATGTTATGCAGTACTTCTTTTCCTTCTTCGTATGAAAATGAAACATTGTCAAAAATGATATTACCTTTTATATTTTCTAACGTGATATTTCGATCCTCTATTTCTTCTTCGGGAGTCATATTCATTAACTCTTCTGTACGATCCAGACCTGCTAGGGCTTCGGTTAACTGACTTCCGATATTACTCATTTGTACAATCGGGGCAATCATAAACCCGAGTAATAATGTGAAGGAAAGGAAATCTCCAATGGTTAACTCATCGATCATAATTTTATATCCACCAATCCCCATGATTCCGGTAGAAGCAATACCCAATAAAAACGTTGAAGAGCTAGTCATTAATGCTGTAGCCGTTAAACTCTTTTTTACATTTTGAAATAATCGATCAACTCCTTCTTCAAACGTTTTGTTTTCCTGTGCTTCGGCATTAAACCCTTTTATTACTCGTACTCCAGCAAGAGTTTCGGTCAATCTACCTTTAACTTCTGCATTGATAACTCCTCGTTTCCTAAAAATTGGTCGAATATATTTGAATGCTTTTAAAGCTACAATTCCGAATACAGATACGGGAACCAGCACAAATAATGTCATTGACGGGCTAATTCGGATAAGTAATACCAACGAAATAATAGCTGTAATTGTACCTCCAACCAATTGTACTAATCCGGTACCAATAAGATTTCTAACCCCTTCGACATCACTCATGATACGAGATACCAGTGCTCCGGATTTTGTGTTGTCAAAGAAACTAATAGGTAGGGAGAGTACTTTTTTCTGTACTTGCGCTCTCAATTCTGAAATTAGGAATTGTGCTTGTACACTTAGTATTCTGGTTAAAAGAAATGATGTTACTGCTTGTACCAGAATTGCTAGACCTACACCTATCAAAAGCATTTTTAGCATTTCGTAATCTTTTTTGGCAATCACATCATCCATTAGATATTTACTGGCCATAGGTAATACCAAACTAGCTAATCTACTTAGGACAATTAATAATAGTCCAATAAAAACAAGGTTCTTTCGTGGCCATATTATGGTTTTAAAAGCTTGCCCTATAGTTACTTTAGACTTCCTTTTGTCTTTTGGTGAAGTGTTATTTTGAAATTCTCTCATATTTTATCATTAAGCTTTAAATAGAGAAATAGTATACTCTAGTAACTCCTGTCCGCCATGAGCTCCATGCCCTGGTATTACAATTTCTACTTTGGGATACTTTTCTTTGATTTTAGAAACAGTAGTTGACCACTCTTTTACATTCGCGTCTCCAAGATATCCTTTCTTAGCTCCTTTTGATTTTATCAAACAACCGCCAAAGAGTACTTTTTCATCAGGAAAATAACTTATAACATTATCAGAAGTATGACCTTCTCCATAAAATGTATTGAATACCTTTTTCTTTCCAACTTTTAGTTCAAGATGTGTGTCAAATCCATTTTGAGGAATCGTATAATTTTTGTTTTTAGCTAAACGTATGGTTTCATTGCTGGCATATGAAGAAATGTTTCTGTTATGAAACTCCTTTAAACCACCTAAACAATCATCATGAAAATGTGTGGCAACGACTCCTTTGACTTTGCATTTTAAATTTTTTTGAACCCAATTTATTAATACTTCAGATACAGAGTCATTGGTTGGTGTATCAAATATCAATGCTTCATTGTTATCAATAATAATCATACCATTACAAGGTACTTTTCCAAAACTTTCGGTATTCAGATATGATGTATGAATATAGCTATGCTCATTAAGTTTTTTGATTTGAAGTTCTTCAGAGACTGTAATGACTTCATGTGTCTGATTTTTTTTGCATGAGTACATGCATAATAATACCACTAAAATAAATAGAGGCTTACTAATATTTTTCATTGTTTTTTTTGAAGTTAGTTTTTAGATTTTCTGATATAACGAATCACTAAGATATAAATACTTGCTGGTATCACGACCCAGATTAATTCACTTAACAATACTTTAAGCCCCCAGGTACTAAAAAACTTACTAGCGCCAATCGGAGATACTTGAATCGGTCTCCACGGAAAAAAATATCTGGTAGTATCAAAAGGAGAGAAGAACGCAATCCCGAGTCCTCCTGTGGTCATTGCATCAAGAACCCCATGAAGAGCTGTACAGATAGTAAAATATAAGATTAATCCAATCCCTGTAGTGGTAAATACCTTTTTAGAATAGAAAATAAGAGTGACTATGATTCCAAGAAATAAAGCAAAGAGTAATGAATGTGAAAACCCTCTATGTCCCCAAAAGCTTTCATACGTTATACCAAATTTAAAACCTATAACATCTGCATCAGGAAGGATTGAACAGATGATTCCTAATATCCATAGCTTTTTGGTATATAGCTCCTTTGAAAAACTTTTACCAAGTGCATATGCTGTAAATCCATGAGCAAAGATAGAGGCCAATGAGAATTCTGTTTTTAATTAATTTTATAAATTTATAATCTGATCAAGCTGTGCTTCTGATACTGTTAATAACCCGGATTTTGGGAGTCTTTTGGTAAGTTCTCTCCAGTTTTTATCTTGATCAAAAATTTGCTTAAATATAGGTAATGCTTCATTAAGCCTTTTATTATTTGCCAATGCTACTGCTTTCCAATACTTCATTTCTAAATTTTCAGGAAATAATTGTTCTGCAGCTCCATAGGCTTCGAGAGCTATTTCCATATCTCCAACTTCTACTGCCAGATCTCCTTTATTCATATATTCATAAGCTTTGTGTACTTGTAATAGGCGTTGTAATTCTACTAAGGGTGTAGCATGATCATCTACTCTTAGATTTACTTTTTTATCCTCCCAGGAATTTTTAGCTGGTTTTGCATTTACAACCACCAGTGCTGCAGATTGCTTACCTCTGATATCTCCTCCTGCTTCCTGAGCAGCTATAAGTACTTTGACTACACGATCTGCCAGAGGTAGGTCCTTATGTTCTTCAAAAGCCTTGGCCATTGCAGGAACCACTTTGTCATTAAGCATCATATTGGCTTGTACAGCATAGTTATCTCCAACGATATGATGTGCAGAGACAATACATTTTTCACCTGTAAAAGCAGCTGCATTACCTTTTACATCCAGAAAAGCTACTTGTCTGAAATCTTTTCCATCATCTTTTGCTACCAGAAGATCGAGTGCTTCTTTGGCACTTTTACCTTCAGACATAAGTTTAAGGCCGTTAGGGCCGTATGCCGGATTAACAAAAGATTGTGTTGCTACCACACCAACACCAGATTGACCCCAGGAAACAATCGACCCTACAGAAAACCAATGACTTTGCACTCCTACTGCCATTTCTCCCGTAGCCTTATCTCTGGCTACAATAGAAAAAGTATGTGCAAACTTTTCTTTATAGACTTGTTGAGCTTCCATCTGAAAAGATGTTAGAATAATGAAAAATATTCCTCCTTTTACTAGTAATGATCTCATAGCTATATTTTTTTGTTGCAATTCACTTATTTCTTTCTTTGTCTTTTATTCCGAACATAAATTAATTTAGACCTTCCTTTGGCAGCTTCACGTTGTTCAATTTCAAAATTTTTAATAGACTTGATTAAAGGAGTTAATTTCTGAAAACCGTAGTTTCTGGAATCAAAATTTGGTTGTTTTTTTTGTAACAAGCTACCGACATCTCCTAGAAAGGCCCAGCCATCATCATCGGCTACGTCGGAGATGGTATGTGAGATTAATTTAATCTCTTTTGAAGTGATTTTATCAACACTATTTTTAGAAACAGATGTAGTATCAATAGATTCTGATTCATTTTCTTCTGCTTCATATTTAAGGATTTCTAGATAAATAAATTTATCACAGGCTACAATAAATGGATCTGGCGTCTTTTTTTCTCCTATTCCAAAAACTTTCATTCCCGCTTCTCTAAGCCTTGTTGCTAAACGTGTAAAATCACTATCACTAGATACCAAACAGAAGCCGGTTACTTTTTCAGAATAAAGAATATCCATTGCATCTATAATCATTGCAGAATCTGTAGCATTTTTACCTTTTGTATATCCATATTGCTGGATAGGTGTTATTGCATTCTCTAGAAGAATTTTTTTCCACTTTGTAAGATCTGGTTTAGTCCAGTCTCCATAAATTCTTTTGATGGTCGGATTGCCATATTTTGCAATTTCTTCCATCATTTCTTTTATATACGTTGATGGTATATTATCACCGTCTATTAATACTGCAAGATTTAAATCCATAAAAAGGTATTAGAAGAGAGTTCAATCTAAAAAAACAAAATCAATATGAGTTCATAACATTATCGTTTCTTGTTTTTGTTTTTTAAGTTATATGTTTTATCCCCTTTGGTTTTTGGTTTTTTATATTTTTTCTTAATCTCTCTTTGGTATGAACCTCCCAGGTTTACTTTTTTATTTTTTTCTTTCTTTTCATGAAAAGAAGCTCCAACTTCATCATTAGGACGTTTATGAGGATTGTTGATTTCTTTAATTTTGGGTTGTTCTTCGGGAGTAAGCTGATCAGAGATTTCTACACCAGCGGGAATATCTAATTGCTCGATTTTCATCTCCATCAAATTTTCGATAGCATCCAGATATTCTTGTTCTTTTTCTGTAGTCAGTACAAACGAAACTCCTTCTTTTTCTGCACGACCGGTTCTACCAATACGGTGCATATAATTTTCTGGATATTCTGGGGTATCCAAATTTATTACCTGGCTTACATTTTCTATATCCAGACCTCTGGCCATTACATCTGTAGCAATCAATATTCGATTTTCTCCTTTTCTAAATTGCTCGATACTTCGTAATCTATAATTTTGAGTCTTGTTAGAATGGATAATGCAAATCTCTTCTGCGTATTTTTTTTCTAACTGTTCAAACAAACGATCAGCAATCTTTTTATAACCCACAAAAATTAATGTTTTGTGATAGGTTTCTTTATCAGAAAGCAATTGTTCTAACAGATTAACTTTTGTGTAAAAATTTGGAATCTTGTAACCATACTGTTTGATGTTTTCAAGAGGTGTTCCACTTTTAGCTACAGATATTTTTTGAGGAGCAACAAATGTTTCTGATATCATTTGATCTACTTCATCTGTCATTGTAGCCGAAAACATAATATTTTGTCGCTGTCGCGGAAGGATGTCAAAAATATTCATCAATTGATGTCTAAATCCAAGATCCAACATCACATCAACTTCATCAATTACTAGTTTCTGAATAGATTTCAATTGTAATACTCTACTTACTGCCAGATCATATAAACGCCCCGGAGTAGCAACTATAATATCTAATCCTTGCGAAACAGCTTGTTTTTGTGTATTGATATTTGTACCTCCATATACTCCTGTTATTCGCACATTGGTATAGGTAGAAAGTTTTTCGATTTCATCAACTACCTGTACAACAAGTTCTCGTGTAGGAACTAATACTAATACTCTTGGGTTTTGTTGTACAGAATATTTTAGCATCCTTAAAATCGGAAGCATATAGGCATATGTTTTACCAGTACCTGTTTGTGCAATACCTACAACATCTTTTCCCGACATTACGGAAGCAAAAGCTTTTTCCTGAATAGGAGTGGGAGTCTCAAACCCTAAATCATCAAGGGAATTAAGAAGTTGCGTATTTAGATTTAAATCTCGAAAAGTCAATTGATCTGTTTTTTTGATGCTACAAAGGTAGCCTTATTTTTGAGATTCAGTTATCGCAGGCCTTAACAATATAGTAATTAGAACGTAGGATATACTTTTTTATAGAAATATGAGAAAGTAGAAGTGCCATTTTATAAGTTGAACCTTTTTTTAACGGATTTCGATCTAATTTTGAGTATCAACTTAAAATCATAAATTATGTTACATATCAAAAAAACATCAAAAATAATCTTATTGGGTATGCTATTGTTTTGTGCTTTAATCGCATGTAATGACGATTCATCTGAAGAAGAGCAAGTTCCAGAAGAAACAATAATAGAAGATTTTGCAAATTTTGCAGAGGATCCAAAATTTCTTGAATATATGGAGCAAATGATAGGTTCTGTAGATAAAGTAGTAGATTCAGACAAAGCATTACAACTACTGGAAGAGGTACAGCTTACCGATCAACAAAATTTGCAACTGGCAAAAACGTTGGGGTTTGATACCATTTTAGAAATGGATGAGGTTTATAATGAGATCGTTCAAAAGATGTCACAGTTATATTTACGTTTTGATCTCGAAAATCAGGAAGCAACAGAAATTGATAAGATTATAAACGATATTTATGTATTAGCTCTCATTGATAGATACACAAAAAGTACTGAAATGTCTAAAAATGATGATTTATGTCTGATACATTCTTGTTTACCTGAATATAACGAAGGTATTGAGCCTTTTACAAGTGTTGTCGATGCAAAATGTGGTATGTATAATGTTTCTATTCCAGAAGAAGCAGAAAAAATGAGACTATGCAGGTTAAGATTATCTAAAAAATATTCGGCTTTAAGAAATCAAGCACGTGTTAATTGGGATTGTTGTGCATATCTGAAATGTGGAATTATAGTACCCCCAGTAGTAGGAGATGGTGTTACTGGCCATTGCGGTACACCAATAGGTTAGGCATAGTAAAATCTTATATCTAATTAGTAGTCTTTTCTACATTAATTTTAAATATAAAAAATACCTATTCGTATGTATCCCAATAGGTGTTTTTTATATATCAAAGATTTACCTTTATTTTAGTTATTTTTGACCTCCTAATATAATTTTTATGAAGAAAATCATTGCCTTCGCAGGTTCCAATAGCAGCACTTCTATTAATCATAAGCTTGTAGAGTTTGTGGTTTCAGAAATAAAAGGATACGATACAAGAATAATTAACCTGGTAAATTATGCTATACCAATGTATAGTGAGGATGAAGAAAAAAATAATGGTTTCCCAGGGATGGTAATGGGATTAAAACAAGAAATCTCTGAAGCTGATGCCTTGATTATTTCTGTAAATGAACATAATGGTAGTTGGGGTGCTTTTTTTAAAAATGTAATAGATTGGTTATCTCGATTGGATCGTAATTTCCTGGAAGGAAAGAAAATTTTGTTGATGAGTACTTCTCCCGGTAAAAGAGGAGGGGTAAGTTCATTAGAATATGCGAAGAATGTTTTTCCTAGATTTGGAGCCGAAATTGTAGAGAGTTTTAGTTTTCCTTCGTTTTATGATAATTTTTCTATAGAATCAAATACCGTAACAGATGAAACACTTTTATTGGGATTAAACGAAGTTCTCAGTACTTTTGCACATCAAATTTAATGAGCAAGTGCGAAGTGTTCGACAATATATCTTAGAAGATCTTTCAGAATTTAAAACCAAATTATTACACTGGGGGCAGCAATTTGAAGAGGCTATTTGGCTGGATTCTAACCAATATACCCAAAACTATTCTAGTTACGATGCTGTATTGGCAGTAGATGCTTTTACGACAATAAAAACTGATTATCATAATGGTTTTGATACACTAAAAGAGTATCAGGGATTAAGTTCTGATTGGATTTTTGGATACCTTTCTTATGATCTTAAAAATGATATAGAAGACTTAATTTCTGCAAATCAGGATGAACTACACTTTCCGGACTTGTACTTTTTTCAGCCTAAAAAACTCTTTCTACTCAAGGGGAATATGCTTGAAATGCAATATTTGAGAATGGTGGATGATGAAATGGAGGAAGATTTTAAGGCAATTTCAGAGCACTCAATACGCAAAAATGACATTGTAAAGCAACCTTGTGATAAAGTGAAAATAAGCCTGCGTATCACAAAAGATGAATATAAGAAAAAGGTAAATGAAATGCTTACCCATATTCATCGGGGAGATATTTATGAAGCTAATTTCTGTCAGGAGTTTTATGCAAAAGATAGTTGCATTCATCCTTTACAGACATATTATCACTTAAACGATATTTCAAAACCTCCTTTTGCCACGTTTTTTCGAATGAATGATCATTATTTGTTATCGGCTTCACCAGAACGCTATTTGCGAAAAGAAGGAAAAAAAATAATTTCCCAACCCATAAAAGGAACGGCCAAAAGATCTCAGGATATTGATGAGGATAAAAGATTAATATCAGATCTATATAGTGATCCCAAAGAGCGATCAGAAAATGTAATGATTGTGGATCTGGTACGAAATGATTTGTCAAGAACCGCAACCAAAGGGTCAGTTACTGTTGAGGAGTTGTGTAAGGTATATTCATTTAAACAGGTGCATCAAATGATATCTACGGTGACTTCTGTAGTTGATGATGCTACTTCTCCTGTTGATGTTATCAAAACTACTTTCCCAATGGGAAGTATGACGGGGGCACCCAAGATTTCTGCGATGCAGATTATAGAAAATCTCGAAAAATCTAAAAGAGGGTTATATAGTGGAGCTGTAGGGTATTTTACTCCAGATGGAGATTTTGACTTTAACGTAGTGATTAGAAGTATTCTGTATAATGAAGAACGACAATACATATCATATACTGTTGGGGGAGCTATAACTGCCAAGTCAGACCCCGATAAAGAATATGAAGAATGTTTGCTTAAGGCAAAAGCAATGAGAGAGGTATTAGAGGGAGTGTAGTTTTTGAGTTAGTTAGAGATAAGACTCTAAATAAAAGCCTAACTCTCAATATTTTTTAGTTACATACTTTACGAGATAGTGTCTCACAAACTCACCTCTAATTGACTCATTAGCTAAATAAGATTTCTCCTAAAACTCTTTCGTACATCAATGATAATTTCTTTGACTTCCTGTGCGGTTGTATCTTTAATTTTAGCAATTTCATCAAAGTTTAATCTCCCGAAAACAAAAAGATCAATAATTTTAGAAGTCTCTATGGGGAGCCAACTATAGAATTTACCTAATAATTTCTGTTTTCTATGCTCTGATGAGGGTTCAGAATCTATCACCTTAAGAATATCAGAATCCATATCATTGTATATGAAATTCTGCTTTTCTTCAGAATTTTGATGATAACAAATATCATCTAACTCTTCTTTCATGATAAGTTCATTATCTCCTTCAACGGTATAATTCTCTTCAAGCTTTTCAAGTTCTTCTTTTAGGAAATAACTGGTGCTAATGTTTTTTTGATGCCAACCTTCACGAATATGTAATTCATCAATAAGCTCATCAGCGATTTTGAAGAGTTTAAGTTCCAGGGATAAGGTATCTATTTCGACATCCAGATCATCATGATAAAGTTTCAATATCGCATCATCTATAATCCCATTAGAACAATACATGTTCTGAGGTAAAATACCTACGCTTTCTGCAATATATAATCTGTGTTTTACATAGGGGTGTAAGTGTGGTACAATGGATAATAATTTCTTACTAAATTCCCTTTGGTCATCAGCCTCATAAAATTCTTGTAATTCATGTGTCCTATTCATTTATCAGTACTTTAAGGGTTGCTTTCTAAAAATAATAAAAACAAATCAAAAAAAGTGTTAAAAAGCTGATAATCAATATGTAAAATATAATTTTGTAAAAGGTTGATATTGCAATTTGAGTACTACAATCATTAGTATAGCTAGCAGTAGCATCTTTTTGCCATTTGTTTAGATATACAGAAATATCATCTTTTTTATCTATTGATAGATGTAAATTATTATAAAAAAAATATATCACTGAATATGGGGTAGTAGGCAAATCATTGAATTACTATTTTAGTGTTATTATTAACTAACAATATAAATCATGAAAAAAACAATTTTTAAAATTACTCTTGTTATGCTTGCTATTTTTATTAATAGTTGTGAAGCAGATGATGGAACTTTAAACACCATCAAATCAGAATCGAAAAATACACATTCAAGTGATAATTTTTCAAAAGATGGCCGTCTATTAAAAAAATCTACTGATGAAACTATTATCAAGGCACTATCGTCAGTTTTATGCCCTACTAATGATCATACAGAAATGCTTATAAGCAGTGGTAGAGTACATACTTATAATTATAATGATTCTTATACATACAAATGGAAAGCAGAAACTGAAATTGGTATAACATATCATGAAACAGGGGAATATATTCAATTGCCAGATATTGGGATTTATAATGTTACCGTAATAGTATCAATGCCATCTTCTCTCAACCCTGTTTGTGCAGAGGTACAAAGAACTCAAGCTTTTGTGTATGCTCCAGAACCAGATGAACCATGGACCTGGTAAGGGTTAAACTTTTAATTTTGATGAACAAGGAGCTTTAATTTATGCTTCACTGAAATGCTCTATGAAATTTTAAACTTCATAGAGCATTTTTATTCTAGGAGGGTTTAATACCCCGAGACTTGCCTCGTTAGTAAATGTTTAAAGTTTGAAAAGATGTTCTTATAAAATGCTTCGTGGGCTTGCCTCGGAGAAATTTACTTTTTTCTATAATCGATTATTTACTAGATATAATTACTTTGATCTGGTTTAAAATGTTTCAATATTCTGATGAGGGCTCAACATCCATGACTTTAAGAATATCAGAATCCATATCATTGTATATGAAATTCTGCTTTTCTTCAGAATTTTGATGATAACAAATATCATCTAACTCTTCTTGCATAATAAGTTCATTATCTCTCTCAACAATATACTTTTCTTCAAGTTTTTCGAGTTCTTCTTTTAGAAAATAACTGGTATTAATATTTTTTTTGATACGAACCTTCACGAATGTATAATTCATACACCCTATTCATTTATCAGTAATTTAGGAGTTGCTTTCTGAAAATAATAAAAACAAATTAAAAAAAGCATTAAAAACCTGATAATCAATATATAAAATGTAATTGTGAAGAGGATTGTTATCGCAATTCAAAATCGTATATTTGAAAAATCGAAAAACTTCAATATAGACTCTGTTGTTACAAAAGTTCAAAGATCATATTACGATAAACTTTCCATTTCTTTCGGGAAGTAAATTATTAATCGCATGTAGTGGTGGATTAGATAGTGTTATACTTGTAAGACTTTGTCATGCTATGCATGTGAAATATAGTATAGCGCATTGTAATTTTAATTTAAGAGGAGAAGAAAGTGATGATGATGCAAGTTTTGTTTCTCAATTGTCTCATGAACTTCAATGCCCGGTTTTTATAACACAATTTGATACAGAAAATTACGCAGAAGAGCATAGTTTGTCAATCCAGATGGCAGCCAGAGAGCTACGATACGATTGGTTTAAAGAACTAGCCCATGAGCATCAGTTTGATTATATCCTTACTGCGCATCATGCAGATGATAATCTAGAGACTTTTTTAATTAATTTGTCCAGAGGTACCGGGATAGAAGGACTAACAGGAATACCAGAGGTGAATGAGATTTTTGTACGACCATTATTACCTTTTTCAAGAGAGCAAATTTTAGCATATGCAAAAAAGAATGATTGGCAATGGAGAGAAGATAGCAGTAATAGCAGTACGAAATACCTGCGAAATAAACTTCGCCTTGATGTAATTCCAGAACTAAAAGCGGTTAACCCAAAGTTTTTACAGAATTTTAATACCACTTTAGAGTACCTAAAGCAAAGTAGTGAATTCATTAAAGGCCAGGTAACCCAACTCAAAAAAGAATTGTTTGAGGTTTCAGAAAATGATACGATCAAAATACCGATTAATAAATTAATTGATTATGGAAACCCTAGAGCTTGCTTGTATTTTTTATTAAAAGAATATGGTTTTAAAGCATGGAGTGATATTGAAAATATGATTATTAGCCAGTCCGGAAAACAAATTTTTTCAGGAACTCATCGTTTGGTAAAAGATAGAGAATATTTATTATTGAGTCCGATATCAGAAAAAATTACGGACCGCAATTATAATATACCTGAAGAAGAAAGCATGTTGATGATTCCTTCAGGAACACTTAAATTTAAAATAACATCAGAAATATCAGATATAGACCTTAAGACCATTTATGTTGATAAAGAAAAGTTAAAGTATCCATTAACTGTAAGAAAATGGAAAGAAGGCGACTATTTTTACCCTTTAGGAATGAAAGGGAAAAAGAAATTGAGCAAATATTTTAAAGATGAAAAACTATCGTTACTTGCTAAAGAAAGAATCTGGTTATTATGTTCTGGAGAAGAAATCATCTGGATTATAAACTATAGAGCAGATAATAGATTTAAGATAATACCCCAAACAAAGCAAATACTTAAAATTACAATAACCTAATGAGATATTTCCTATTACTATTAACCTCTATACTATTTTCAACAACGCTTTTTTCACAAACATTGGATCCTGTTAAGTGGAAAGCGAATATAGAGAAAGAAACAGATGACACTTATATCTTATATTTTGAGGCTACACTTGATAAAGGATGGCATTTGTACTCTCAGCATGAAGCAGATAGTGATGAGATAGCTCCAACACCAACTGAGTTTACATATAATAATACTCCGGAAACATATGCTCTTATTGGCGAAACGATAGAACCTAAAGGCATTGAGAAGTATGATAATATCTTCGAGATGGATGTGAAGTATTTTGAAGATAAAGTAACTTTTTCTCAAAAAATCAAGCGTATAGATAAGACTCTAGAGCAGGTTAAAGCAGAAGTATTCTTTTCGGTTTGTGATGATGAGAAATGTTTAGCCCCAGAGACTGTTGAATTTGATATCAAGCTTTCTGGAGAAGCAATCGAAAATAAGGGAGATCTGACTAGTATTACAGCAGGTGATCAAAAGAAATCTGAAGCATTGCATATTGATGTAAAAGGGAAAGATGTTTTTCCTTCAGAAGAAGTAAAAGAGAAAAGCTATTTTAATATTTTCCTTTTAGGTTTTTTAGGAGGATTAATAGCCTTATTGACTCCTTGCGTATTTCCTATGATACCTCTTACAGTTTCCTTTTTTACCAAAGGATCCAAGGATCGTAAAAAGGGATTGTTCAATGCTATTTTATATGGTTTTTTTATATTCATTATTTATATTTTATTAAGCCTTCCTTTTCATTTGTTAGATTCGTTAGATCCAGAGATATTGAATAATATTTCGACAAATGTGACTCTTAATATTGTCTTCTTTGTCATTTTTATTGTATTTGCGATATCCTTTTTTGGGTATTTTGAAATTACCTTGCCTGCTTCATGGAGTACTAAACTAGATAGTAAAGCTACAAGTATTGGAGGGGTGATAGGTATATTTTTTATGGCATTAACATTAGCTTTGGTATCATTCTCGTGTACAGGACCAATTTTAGGATCATTGTTAGGGGGATCTCTTAGTAGTGATGGAGGAGCAATGCAGCTAAGTTTTGGTATGGGAGGTTTTGGATTAGCCTTGGCACTGCCATTTGCATTATTTGCACTATTTCCTAATTGGCTAAACTCTTTACCAAAAAGTGGAGGATGGTTAAATGCCGTAAAAGTAGTCTTGGGCTTTATCGAACTTGCATTGGCATTTAAATTTTTATCAAATGCAGATCTTGTAGAACACTGGGGGATTTTAAAACGAGAAGTGTTTATTGGTATTTGGATTATTATTGGCCTGGGGCTAACTTTATATCTTTTTGGTAAAATACGCTTTCCTCATGATAGTCCAATACAAAAACTAAGTAAAGGAAGAAAAACTATAGGGATTATTACATTGGCTTTTGTCATCTATTTGATTCCGGGACTTACCAATACAGTCTATGCGAATCTAAAATTGTTAAGTGGTTTCCCTCCACCATTATTTTATAGTATTTATGAAAAAGAAGCCCATGGACCCTTAGGACTTAATGCATATACTGATTTTGAAGAGGGAGTAAAAGCAGCCAAAGCACAAAACAAACCAATTATGCTTGATTTTACAGGTTGGGCTTGTGTGAATTGTCGTAAAATGGAAGAACAGGTATGGAGCCATCCAGAAATTATTGATCTCCTTAAGAACAAATATGTTTTAATTTCTCTATATGTTGATGATCGTGAAAAACTATCAGAAAACGACCAATTTAAGTTTTTAAAACCTGATGGAAGAATTAAAGAGATAAGAACAATAGGCGATAAGTGGGCGACATTTCAGACCTTAAACTTTAAAAATAACTCACAACCTTATTATGCATTATTAGATGCAGATATGAATTTACTTAATAAGACCGCAGCTTATACTCCAGATACAAGTGAATACCTTAAGTGGTTACAGTTAGGCCTGAAGAATTTTACTAAGTAAATTTCTTACATTAAAAATTACTAAAACCGCCGGTGAATAATGAATGTTTTTATAAGTATCTGTGGAGTAATCTTTCTTGTTTTTTTAGTTCTATTATTTAGATATCGGTTTTTGACTTTGAATTCAGTGATAATAATTGACTCTTCTATAAAATATAAAATGATTGATATAGAACAGAAAGATTATTTAAGATATAGTTTTGAATCTATAAATAGGAATAAAAGAATATGGCTTGCAGAACCATATGATACTATTAAATGGGTATACGTAAGTAAAGTAGATTTTGATAAATTATGGCCCGAAAGTCCATTTAAAATGTCTGATAAAAACTACTACATAAAAGCAAAATTCGAACTTAAAAAAATGCTTTTTGGAGATTACAGTTTAGCAAAAGTTATAGCATTCGAAAAAGTTACAGGAAAGCCATGTATAAAAAAATAACATACTTCTTTATAACCTGAGTTCGACCTAAGCTAAAATGTTATAAAAAGCGACAATCTTCCAGCTTGTACTGAGCTATGTCGAAGTATCAGATCGAATTGACATGATTTTCTTACGTCTAACTCAGGTTTATAGGGAGGTTATATGGGGTGGAGCATGTTACAAACGTATTATTTCTTGTAAGTTGTTAAAATCTCCTTAAAACCATCTGGCTCGCAGTACCATTTTTTTATCTTCAGCAATAAACTAAATTTAAACCAATGCAGTCAGTCAGATTTATTCTTTTAAGGAGCATAATGCTTCTTTTCGCAAGTATTATGTTCTCTCAGGAAGTCGATTCCTATGATGTAAAAGAACACTACACAAAGCAAGAAGTTGATATAATGATGAGAGATGGAGTTAAACTTCATACAACAATTTATACTCCAAAAGATACCTCAAAAAAATACCCAATTTTAATGCATCGAACTCCGTATAGTTCGAGACCATATGGTAAAGATCAATTTAGATCTAAAATAGGTCCAAATGAATTTTTGATGAAAGAAGGTAATATTGTTGTCTATCAGGATGTACGTGGACGCTGGATGAGTGAGGGAGTATATGACAATATGAGAGCCTATATTCCTGGTAAAAAAGGGAAACAATTTGATGAAGCCAGTGATACTTATGATACGATAGATTGGTTAGTAAAGAATGTATCCAATACCAATAAAAAAGTAGGAATATGGGGAATCTCATATCCTGGTTTTTATGCAACGTATTCCTTGCTAGATGCACACCCAGCTCTAAAAGCAGTATCGCCACAAGCATGCATTGGTGATTTCTTTTTTGATGATTTTCACCATAATGGAGCGTATTTATTAAGTTATTGGAGAGTTACTCCTCTATTTGGACATGAAAAAACGAAGCCTACCTCTGAGGCTTGGTATGAATTTGCAAAATTACCAAGTGAAGATCAATATCAATTCTTTCTGGATGCTGGACCGTTAAGCACTTTAGATCAGTATTATAAAGAAGATAATGTGTTTTGGACACAATTAAAGGAACACCCAAATTATGATGAATTCTGGCAAAAAAGAGGAATAATTCAGCATTTAAAAACTCAAAAAATCAAACCTGCAGTAATGACTGTAGGAGGTTTATTTGATGCCGAAGATTTATATGGGCCTTTTGAGACTTATGAAAATATCGAAAAGAAAAGTGATAATTATAATATCATGGTTTTTGGACCATGGAGTCATGGGGATTGGGCAAGAACCAAAAAACGACAAGCTATTGGTAATGTGTATTTTGGAGATGATATTTCTTTGAATTTTCAAAAAAATGTAGAGACTACTTTTTTTAATCACTTTCTAAAAGGAGATGCAGATGGAAAAACCGGATTACCAGAAATTCAAATTTTTGATACCGGAAAAAAGGAGTGGAATTCTTATGAAAGTTGGCCTCCGAAAGCTATAGAGAAAAAGACATTCTATCTTTCTGCTAATGATGAATTGTCTGATAAAAGTGGTACAGGATCTTCAGAATTTATAAGTGATCCCAAAAAACCAGTTCCATATTCTGAAGATGTTAAAATGGTGTTTACACCAAGAAAATATATGACAGACGATCAGCGATTTGCAGCACATCGTCCTGATGTTTTAGTTTATGAAACTCCTGTGCTTACCGAGGATATGACAATATCAGGAGAAGTATTAGCAAAGCTAAAGGTGGCTACAACGGGTACAGATGCAGACTGGGCGGTAAAATTGATAGATGTGTATCCTAATGATGCTAAAGATACAGAGGAAACACAGAAATATTTAAAAATGGCTAATTACCATATGATGGTTCGTAGTGAAGTGATGAGAGGACGTTTTCGAAATGATTTTAGTAAACCAGAACCTTTTATTGCTAATCAGAAAACAGATGTAAATATTAAGCTACAGGATATACACCATACATTTAAAAAAGGACATAAGATACAGATTCAGGTTCAAAGCACTTGGTTTCCTTTAATCGATTTAAATCCGCAGACCTACGTTCCTAATATCTTTAAGGCAACTGCTTCTGATTTTACCAAGCAAACACATAAAGTGTATCATGATTCTGCAATAGAAGTTATGATTTTAAAATAACTAATTAACCCTAATATATACTATCATGACCAAAGTAAAAATTAGTGTATTGCTATTTTCTTCTTTTCTTTTGCTAACCAGCTGTAAACAAGAAATAAAGGAGCCAAGGCAAGATGTTGTATCACAAGAAGGTATTGTCGAAGAGCAATCAAAAAAACTAAATGATTGGTTTGAAGTACAGTTTCAGCAAGAAATTGATAGATCCCCAATGATGCAAACGTATTTAGGGATTAAAACAGATGATTATGGTAAATGGGATGACATCTCATCTAAAAAGGAAGCAGAAGATCTAGAAAAGGCAAAAGAACGCCTCGCTTACTTAAAAGACTCCGCAGATGTTTCTAATTTGAATGAAGCAACTGCACTAAGCTATACATTGATGAAACAAGATCTCGAAGATGAGATTGCAGATTTTCAATATAGATTCTATGATTATCCAGTAAATCAGATGTTCGGAATGCAATCCAGAATTCCTGCTTTTCTTATCAATATGCATAAGATTGAGAATAAAAGTGATGCAGAAGCTTACATTTCAAGATTAAATGGTATCAATGAAATGTTTGCTCAAGCAATAGAAAATATTAAAATCAGAGAAAAGAATGGTATCCTTCCTCCTAAATTTGTATTTGCCAGAGTTCTTGATGATAGTCGCAATATTATTGTAGGACAACCATTTGATAAATCTAATCAGGAAAGTACTTTACTGGCTGATTTTAAAAATAAAATATCAACACTTAAACTATCTGATGAAGAGCAGAATGAATTGGTATCTAAAGCAGAAAAAGGACTTATAGACAGTGTAAAACCGGCGTATGATAATCTTATTACATTATTAGAAGGACAACAACAAAGAGCAACTACAGATGATGGTTGCTGGAAATTTCCTAAAGGAGATGCATTCTATAATAATGCATTACAACGCACGACTACTACTACGATGACTGCAGATCAGATTCATGAGCTTGGGTTAAAAGAAGTAGCTCGTATTCATAATGAGATGCGGGATATTATGAAGCAGGTTAAATATGAAGGAACATTGCAAGATTTTTTCAAGTATATGAAAGAAGATAAAAAATTCTATTTAGCGAATACCGAAGAAGGAAAAGCAGCATACCTTAAACAAGCAGTTGGATTAATTGATACGATGAAATCTAAACTTGATGAACTTTTTATTACCAAGCCTAAAGCAGATATCATTGTAAAAGCAGTAGAGCCTTTTAGAGAGAAAAATGCAGGAAAAGCCTTCTATCAAAGAGGAACTCCTGATGGATCAAGACCAGGGACATATTATGCCAATTTATATGATATGACTGCAATGCCAATATACCAGATGGAAGCTTTGGCATATCACGAAGGTATACCGGGACATCATATGCAGAGATCTATTGCACAAGAATTGCAGGACATCCCGAAATTCAGGAAATTTGGTGGATATACCGCATATACAGAAGGTTGGGGATTGTATACCGAATTACTACCAAAAGAAATAGGAATGTACAGTGATCCGTATTCAGATTTTGGGAGATTGGCAATGGAGCTTTGGAGAGCTTGCAGATTAGTTGTAGATACCGGGATTCATAGCAAAAAATGGAGTAGAGAAGAGGGCATTAAATATTATGTAGATAATACTCCTAATGCAGAAAGTGATGCTGTAAAAATGGTAGAACGTCATATTGTTATGCCAAGTCAGGCCACAGCATATAAAATCGGAATGAATAAGATTCTCGAGTTACGCGAAAATGCAAAAAAAGCTCTTGGTGATGCGTTTGATATCAGAGAGTTTCATGATGTAGTGTTAACCAATGGAGCCGTACCACTTACGATATTAGAAGGATTGGTAGAAAAATGGGTGGCCAGTAAAAGCACAGATAAGATTAAAGAAGAAGTAGGTTCTTAATACTTTATTTACGTACTATAATAATCAGACCTCACAGGTTTTTAAAACCTGTGAGGTTTTTTTATTGTCTATACAAGAAGTTTACGATCTGTGAAATGGAATTTTTTAATATCATTTAGTTTGTAGAACATGTTAGAAAAATAACCTAAAATAAAAGGTAACATTATCCCTTTTTTGGACACTAAAAGATATAGACAAACAGAATGTGGTTTGTCAAAAAAACGATAGCTATTTAGGGTTGTATAATTTAAACTTTTTTATTCCTTTAAATACACTCTTTTATTATCAACTAATCCTTAAAATTTATACGCATGAAAACCTATATTATTACTTTCACCCTATTATGTTGCTGTTTTTTAAATGCTCAAGACAACTTATCCAAAGATTACGCATATACTATTGGTGAACCTTATGAAAACATAGAAGGAGTATATAATGGTTATTGGCCGTTCTATTATACTTTGAAAGATAGTCAAATAATGTCAGTAAAAGGTAACAGGAAACAGTTAGTTGTTCAAAAATTTGATACAGAAAACCTTAATCTTATTTCTTCTAAAGAAATTACTGATTTACCAGAAAACAAAATGCAAGAAAAAATTGTAGCCCTAAATAATAGATACTACTATTTTTATTCTAGTTGGTCGGGAAGAAAAACAAAACATGAAAGACTTTATTACAAAGAAATCAACTTTGAAAAAGGAACTTTTTCTGATCAATCAACTTTACTAATAGATATACCCGAAAAAATAAAAAGCTTCGTTGGTTTAGATAAATTTGATATTAATACCTCAAGAGATAGTACTAAATTAGTGGTTAAGTATACAAAAATACCAAAGATCAAAAACAATAAAAAAAGTTTTGAATTAATTAAGCTACATGTTTTTGATCAAAATTTGAAAGAAATATGGTCTAAAGAATATAAAATGCCGTATTCAGAGACCAAAACGAGAATTATTGATTATAAAGTAAGTACATATGGAGATGTGTACATACTATCAAAAATATTTCATGATAATAGTAAGAAGGATAAAAAAAGAGGAAAAGATGGAGCTGAAAATTACCATTTAGAAGTCGTTAAAATTTCTAAAGATTCAGAAAGTACATTAACCTTAGGTTTGGATGATAAATATATCAATGCAGCCAATATGCATCTAAATAAAACAGGAGAACTTACTGTTACAGGTTTTTACACACAAGGCAATGTCAAAGAAAGATATATTAGTAATGATACTGATGGTGTTTTTATATTTAGATTTGATAAAGGTGGTGATTTGATTTACAAAAAAGCACATGAAATTCCTACGAGTATTTTAAAACAATACGAAAGTGACAAGACAAGGAAAAAGTTAAAGGAAAAAGAAAGTAAGAACGAAGCTGAGTTTACAAACTTGACACCTCAATATTTGGGTATAAATGATACAGGCATTACACTAATTGGTGAACAGTTTTTTGAAACAGAATATAAAGGAAGATTCAGGCAACATTATCATGATATGTTAATCACAAAACTAGACAATAAAGGGGATTTGTTGTGGATGAAAAAATTACCAAAAAAACAGAAAAGAGGTAAAGAAGAAACACGTAAAGAGTTGTCTTTTACTTATTTTTTAAGCAATGATAATCACCATTTAATTTTCCTGGATAATATAAAAAACATAGAACTTCCTTTAAATAAGGTTCCTCACTTGCATATTGGAGGTTATGGAGGGTACTTAATGACTTATAAAATTAGTGATGATAACGGTACGGTTAGCAAAGATGCTATTTTTGACACGAACAAAGTTGGGGAGGATGAACTTGAAGTCGATTATAGAAATGGTAGATTGATTGAGATTTCAAAAAATGAATTTATTATAGAAGTGCTTTCTAAAAAGAAAAATAGATTAATTAAAATCAGTTTTTAACTTATTAGTATCCACAAATTAAGAGAACAAGTTTTTTGTTTTTTAAGCTATTCTTTTAGTTTACTGTTTTCGGCTTAGATAACAGGACCGACATATCAAAAAGAGATAGAATTTTAAAATTGTGAATATCTATTATAGGTATTCATAGCTATCACTTTTTTAAAAATATATATTTGCCATCCTAAAAAAAAAGATATGAGCACTACTTGGTATGAATGTAAAGTAAAGTATAGAAAAATAGATGATTCTGGAGTACAGAAAGTTACTACAGAACCTTATTTGGTAGATGCTTTATCCTATACAGAAGCTGAAACCAGAATCAACGAAGAAATGTCAGCATATATTAGTGAAGAATTTAAAATCACGAATATTAAGATTGCAAATTTTGCCGAGATCCATCCTTTTGAAAATTCTGATCGATGGTTTAAATCAAAAGTAGCCTTAGTTTCTTATGATGAAGAAAGTGGTAAAGAAAGAAAGTCGAGTATGTACTTATTAGTACAGGCTAATGATGTAAAAGAAGCCTATGATAATACCATTAGTATGATGAAGGATTCTGTTAGTGATTATACAGTACCGGCAATTTCAGAATCTCCTATCATGGATGTGTTTCCTTATTTCTCAGGTGAGGAGGAACAACTTGAAAAAGCCCAACCTAAAGCAGCAGCAGTTAGTTCTTCTCAAGAAGAAATATCAGAAGAAGTTGATTCTGTTGAGGAAGAAATATTAGAAGAAGTAAACCCTTCTCAGGAAGAAGTTTCAGAAGAGGTTAATTCTACTCAGGGAGAAATATCAGAAGAAGTAGACGTATAATTTACTTAAAATCTGAGTTCGACGTAAGAAAACACTATTGACAGATTATTTGGCTTGTTGATTTTTATACTCTTACGTCTCATCGAGTGATTTTATCAGTAGTGATAGCGGTTGATAAAATTGTATCGAGATGCAATAAGGGGTATTACCACAATTGGATCTCGATACAATTTTTCTCCATGTCATCTCGAGCGTAGTCGAGAGGATATTGCGAAAAATCACTCGACCAGACATGGAGGGTTCAGTTTATCTTTCGTCATTTCCTTTCAATGGATATAATTTTTATCTGTTTTTTTAGAACTGACTTAGTTTTCTTATGTCAAACTTGATTACTTAAAATTGTAAATATCTTTTACTTATCCATTAATGTTCTAAACTGATAAAAGAAACGCTCAATAAGCCGAAGATCTTCGGTAACAATTTCTACAACACCTCTCATTTCTTGTTTAAAAGGAATTTCTTTGTCATAGGTAGTAATTAGTTTTTCGGGCAATTCAACATCAATAAGATATAACCCATCTTTATCTGGTAACAGGGAGATGTGTTTTACTTTACCTTTCAAGGTTCCAAATTCATCATCAGGGAAATTTTCTAATCTAATATTAGCAGTTTGTCCCACTTTTATTTTTCCCGAATTTTGAGAAGGAGCTTTGATTTTTGCCAGATAAGAAGAATATTCTGAAGGGACAATAATAAAAACAAGATCTCCCAGGGCTACGGTTTGATTTTCTGTCCAAAAATTAAGGAAAGAAACACGACCTTCGATATCAGATTTAAGCACGTATTGCAACTCCCAGTCTTTAATGGTTTTCTTTAATTGCCCAAAGGACTGTAACACTTTTTTAAACAGGTTAATTTCTTCTTTTCTCTTGTTAATCTCTGTACCTTTAGACGTTTTGGTAGCGTTACTAATACTCTCGTTAATTTGAGATAGTTGCACGTCGTTATTTTCATAATTACGTTTAGTTCGTAGATAATCGAGCTCTTTACTTTCGAATTCTTGTGCAGAGATTACCCCTTTTTTAAATAAGTTTTTTTGACGCTGAAGCTCTTTTCGTTTAAATTCCAGTTCGGCTTTACCAAGCTTTTTTTGAGCCTTTAGACTCTCTAGGCGTCTGTAGAGTTCTGATAAAGAGGTTTGATTTGCAATAGCTTCATTAGAGAAAGGCTGTAATTCTTTATTTAGGATATACTCAGAATAGCTATTTTCGAATATGGCATAGCTGGTTTCGATATCTCCCAGGAATAAAACCGGTAACTCATCAATAGGAAATGTGAATGATTTAGTATTTACTTTGATGGTATCTACAATAGATTTAAGCAAAAACACATCTTTATAATTAGCACTGCTTTCTAATATTGCCAGGGGAGTATTTTTGGGTACAATTTGATTGTCTTTAACAAATAGAGATTCAATTTTACCATTAGTTTGGGCATATTCTTTTTGCGGTGGTATTCGAGTAGTGATAATCGCTTCTGCAGGTATCACATCGGGATACTTAACCAGCCAGGAAAGAAATAATAACAGTAGTACCAATACCAAAATCAAGAGATTTCCCCATCGTATCATCCAATGCGGAACCCTGGTTAGGATTTCCTGTACTTCTTCACTACGTAATTGTATTTCGTCTAAAGTGTCTGGCATAATATTTAATTATGTATTGCGATTTTTTTAATTTAATAATTATTTGTCATCCCAGTGTAGACTGGAATCCATTTTTTGCACCGGACTAAATCAGTCGGAATGATAAACCAACTCATTTCTATAACATTCAATTTTGTTATGTACGATACAGTTTTGATATAATTTAATACACATAACCGTTGTGCATTTGAGATTTTTTAATTCAAAATTCGTCAATTCGAGTGCTTCGACCAGCGGAAGAAGTGTATCGAGCCCTTCGACACGCTCAGGATGACGAGAATTTTGAATCAAAAAAGCTATTCTCGATACAATTTTTCTTCATTCTATTCCGAAAAACCATTCGAATTGACGCTTTTTTATGCTATTAATTTCTAAATGCACAACGGATACATAATAATGCAAATTCATAACTTTTGGTTTGAACAACATTTTCTTTTTTCATCTAATTCGTAATTCTCAATTCGTAATTATTAATTCAAGTATTATTTTCCTAATTCGAGTTGATTTTTAACTAGGTGATAATAGTTTCCTTTCTCTTTGATTAGTGATTCATGATTTCCTACTTCTACAATTTTACCCTTATCTAAAACAACAATCTGGTGTGCATTTTTTACGGTACTCAATCGATGTGCAATCACCATTACAGTTTTGTCTTTAAAGAAGGTATCCAGTTTTTCCATGATTACCTTTTCATTATTGGCATCAAGAGCAGAAGTGGCTTCATCAAAGAACAAATATTTAGGGTTTTTATATACCGACCGAGCTATAAACAGCCTTTGTTTTTGTCCGGTACTTAATCCTACACCTTCCATCCCTATTTTGGTATTATAAGAAAGAGGGAGTGATTCGATAAACTCTTTGATATTAGCAACATCGACTGCATGTGCTAATTTTTTCTTATCCAGATAATCTTCTCCTACTGCAATATTATTAGCAATAGTATCATTAAAAATATACCCTTCCTGCATCACCACACCAAATTGATCTCTCCATGCTTTTTGGGATACATTATGTAAATCATGAGAGCCAATAAAAATCTGTCCTTCATCCGGCTCATAAAACTTAAGAAGGAGCTTCATTAGTGTTGTTTTTCCACTACCACTAACCCCAACAACAGCTGTGATTTTATTAGCGGGAATAGAAAGATTCAGGTCTTCTAAAACGGGTTTATCAGCTCCAACATATCTAAAACTAAGATTTTTGATTTCAAAACCTGAGTTTGCCGAGATATCTCTAATCTTTTCATCACCAGGATGCTCTTCATCTTCTTTATTATGAATTTCTCCCAGACGTTCTAAAGAGATTTGTGCATCCTGTAGTTCTCTTAGGAAATTAATTAATTGAGAGATAGGTGCATTTAATTGCCCTACGATGGCTGTAATCGCCAGCATCATACCTAATGTGATATCACCATCTATAACCAGTTTTGCAGAGAAAACCGTAATGAGAATGTTTTTTAATTCATTAATAAAAGAAGAACCTACACTTTGGTACTGCTCCAGAGCTAGACTCTCAATAGATATTCTAAACAGTTTTGCCTGTACAAACTCCCAGTTCCATCGTTTTCTTTTTTCGGCATTATGCAGTTTTATTTCCTGCATACCATTTACCAGTTCGATAACCTTACTTTGCTCTTCACTAATCTGCGAAAAGCGTTTGTAATCCAGTTTTTTACGTTTTTTAAAGAACACAAGTATCCATGCAAAATAGAACGTACTTCCTATTGCAAAAATACCAAAAATAGGAACGCTATAATAGATCAAAACGATACTAAATACGATAAGATTAACCATCGAGAATAGCACGTTTAAAGAAGACATGGTTAGTATCTGCTCGATTCGCTTGTGATCATTAATTCTTTGTAAAAGATCCCCCGTCATTTTTACATCAAAATAGGAGATAGGCAGATTCATGAGCTTAATAAAGAAATCTGATATCAGCGATATATTAATACGTGTACTAAGATGGAGTAAAATCCAACTTCTTAAAACATCGATTAATGTTCTACCAATAAACAAAGAAAGCATTGCGATCAATACAAGGTATATGAAATTTAGATCTTGATTTTTGATCCCGACATCGACTATACTTTGCGTTAAAAACGGAGTAATAAGTTGTAATAAACTTCCTGCACCTAGACCTAATGCCAGCTGAAAAAGAAAGGCTTTGTATTTAAATACATATTTGGATATAAACTTAAACCCAAATTTTTGATCCTCTTCATCCAGGTTATCATTATAAAAATTGGGAGTAGGTTCTACTAATAAGGCGACACCTTCTTCTGTGTTTTCGTCGGCGTTATTACCGATCCATGCTTTTATAAATTCGTCTTTTGTATAGGTAATCAATCCGTGAGCAGGGTCAGAGACATAAATGGTCATTTCGCCTTTTCGTGAGGTTTTAATTTTATAGACGACTACATAATGTACTTTGTTCCAATGTACAATACAAGGTAGAGGTACCTCGTCTAATTTGCTTAAAGAAAGTTTTACCCCCAGGGACCTAAAACCTATTTCCTCTACCGCATCACTAAGCCCCAGAAGAGAACTTCCCTCTCTGGTGGTTTCACTTAATGATCTAAGTTTTTGAGTATTGAGAACTCTTCCATAATGTTTTGCGATAATCTTAATACAAGTAGGCCCACAATCTTTCGACTCTGCTTGTTTGTAAAATGGAAATTTAGGCATTAAGCTTTTTTAAATTAAATTGATTTTTGTGTAATGGTATCTACCTACAAAGTAAAGTAATTCTTTTCTATAATACTAATGTCATATTTTGAGGCGTGACCCTATGGGTCAGGCTATTCGCTATATCTTTTTTCTGATTCTTTATGCATGTTGCTAAGGCAAAAAGAGGGAAGCAAATAGAAAAAAGGATGCCGCTACTATCCTTCACGCTAATCTATCTCATTTCTTTATAAATAAGTGCCTTATGTAGCTTTTTTGTTACCCAGAAATTGCTCATAAATTTGATAACACAGATTGCAAATCCTAACTATTGGATGAGGTTTTTTTTAATTACCATACTATCCTGTTCTTCCGAAAATGAAAGTAATTCGAGTGGTTTTTCGGAATGACCTCTCGACTACGCTCGAGATGATATGGAGAAAAATTGTACTTCAACAAGTTCAGCAGAGCTATCGAGAATAGCTTTTTTAATTCAAAATTCTTGTCATCCTGAGCGTGTCGAAGGGCTCGATACACTTCTTCCTATGGTAGAAGAAATCGAATTGACGAATTTCGAATTAAAAAATCTCAAAAGCACAACTGTTTTTTTAATTACTTTTTTAGTTTTTTTTCTAAATCTGGTAATTGTTGTTTATATTTTTCTGAATCCCAGATGATATCCCATCTAGAAACATAGTCCTGCAGTGGCCCAAGTCCAACTTCTGCTCTTCTTTTGTCTACATGATCAGGATCTTGTAGTGGGTAAATATAATATATACCTGTTTCTGCATCTCGCCCGACTTGACTCCCATAAATTTGTTGATCCCCTTTACGTATAGCGATTCTGTCTTCTAGTAATGCTAAACTGCCAGGCCGTATATTTCCTTTCTTTACAGCTTCTTTTATCATGGGTAGATATTTTTCTTGCACTTCTAAGTCTGCATGTTGTATTACCATAAACAGGGTAGTATTTCCTCTATTGCCGATGATATCTTTACTTAGCCAGCCTCTTTCATCCAGTATTTTTTCAACTTTTATTAGGCTAATCGAATCTTTAGTAGCTATTTTTTTCCAATGTTGTTTTAGCTCATCAGAATCTCTGCCGTATTTTTTTATGATGTCATTTATTTGTCTCCTTGGCCCTTGATCATCCTGGTATATGGTATCGAGTAATGCAACTAGTGGTTTGTCAAAATTGATCTCAGCTTTTTCTTTGTTTGCTTTAACCAGTGCCAGAACTTGGTTCCATCGTTTATCCGAATGTAAGATAGATAGGTCACTATCTGTGGTAATGTGGCTATAATTGGTATACTCTCCTCTCTTGGCAATTCGTAATAGGTGTACCAATGCAGAATCTATTTCTTTGGTCAAAGCCCAGGAGCAAGCAGCATTATACGTATCTGATGTATTCCCATGGTATCCACTTATCCCAAAAGCTTCTGAGTATTTCTTAGCAGATTGTAGATAATCCTTGGATTGGTAGAGTTTCCAGGCTTCATTTTTTAAAGCAGCGTATTGGGCTTTCTCTTCAACAGTAAGCTCTTTGAAGGTGATTTCTGTTTTGACTTCCTTTTTTTGCTGTTTACAGGAAAATACCAGAACTAGAACTAGTAGGAATATTATTTTTTTCATTTGGTATATTTTTTAGATGGATATCTGTATCCAATCGATTTTAAGAAAATTTCTAAAAAATTAATTTAACCCAGATTATGTATTAGAAAATCTATTACAGTCCGAAACTACTTCAAAATATATCACTTTGTTATGTTTCCCAAATTAACCGTAGCGGTGCTATGCTGAATTCGATGAAACATTATATTTTATTGCATTTTCGAACTTCATAACGAAGTTACTAATGCATAATCCGGGTTTAAAGGTTTAAATTCACAATTATGTAAAATGTTTATTGTCTATAGTTTTTTTTTCTATATTAAAGTCTATGTTCATCTTTAATGTTCATTTTTTATTACTTTATCAAGTTGTAATTTAGTCTTACTTCCATCAATATTTGTATAAAGTAATTTAATAAAACCATATTCAGTATTAAAAAGTGAAGTTAATTTGGTTTCACCTAGCCTACTTGTTGCTGTGGCATTAATAGTATAGCACTCTAATTTACCAAAAGCCGTATTTATCTTCTTTTTATCCGTTATTTCATAAGTATAATTGTTTTCAATTACTCCTTTCCAGGTTAACCACCTTTTATCACCCCAATCACTATCTATTTTTAATGACCAATTCCATTTATTATCAACTTCAAAAGGAGTTTGTATGTACGGAAATGGATTTAACTCAAGAATCCTAAAATATTTATCCCTTGGTGGATGCATCCATACGTTTTTTTCATTTTCTATAATTCCCGAAATTGAATTAAAAGCGGGTAATTCATCTTTTGTTAAGTAGCTATATTGAGCGACTGTTTGATTATAATCTGGTTCATATTGTATGATAGTTTTCAGCCCTTCTTCTATCTTAATCTTCACCTCTAGAATAGTGTTTTCATCTATTGAGTCAGCAGGAACAAACTTCCAAGAATCCCTCCAGCCGTCTATTGATGGATCTTCTTTAAAATAGTATTTGCTATTATTTTTTGTAATATGTTTGTAAGAATATATGAACTCTAATTTTTTTCTGTAAACATTGTTGTTATCTGTAAATCTGGTAAGTTTAACATTTGTAGAGTCAAATACTTCAACAAATACACCTTCTTCCTTAATAAGTTTATAATCCTTATGTTTTTTTTCAAAATCTGACTTGCAACTTGTTATTACAATGGTTAAGATGAATAACCTTAATACTATTTTCATGACTAGTTTTCTTATTTCTTAATTAGTTTTTATAAGGGTCGTATGTGCAACTTTCTTCAAAATAATACGTCTCATCATCTCGTTTTAAAGGTATACGGCCGTCATTACAAACATATCTAAATTCGCAATCTCTACAAACTTCTATTTTATCTTTGGGTATATCCCAATATTCCTGAAACGTTTGATTTGAAATAATGGATAGTAAAGATTTTGTTTCTATGTTACCAAAAACTTTATCGGTAAAAGGAGATTGTTGGATATCTCCATTCAGGTTTATGTAGGCTTTTTTGTTGTAATAAATATTATAATTTAGAGCTTCTGAATAAGAAATAATATTAGGTTGAAAATGGTTGAATCTTAATTCGTTTAAATTTTTAAAAACCGGAAAGTCTGATCCTTCTATATATTCAATATTATCTGATTTGATGTTGCTGCGATTATTATTGCTTGAGTAGATTGTCAATTTATCTATCAATGAATTAGCCAAATATTCATCGTTAAACATTAACTCATAATCATTTTGACTCAGAAAAACACTTATTGATCTAAATATCCCTTTATCAACGAATAGCTTTATTGTATCTGAGATTAATTTATGGTCAATCTCTAAACCAAATCTTAATTGTACATATTTACATTTGGTTGCTTCAATGTTATTAAGTAGGTTTTCAATATAAGAAATTGATAATTTATTATTGTCAAGAGCAATGATTACTGAAAAAAGAGAAAAAGGATAATGATATTTAAAATCAATTTCTTTGAATTTTTCAGAGTCTTTTAACTCAGGCATTAGGAAAATCAAATCTTTATTTAATAAAAACCCAAAATATTCATCGAGAGTTTCTGATTCTTTAGGGTATTTAGAATAAATATCTTCTATTTTTTTTGAGCCAGAACAATTTAATATTTCCAAAAAACTATTTGGTATCTGAAATAATTCTTCACGTTGCAAATCATAGATTGCTGACGAACTTGCTCCTTTAATTATTCTGCAATTACTAAATAATTTGAAATAACTATTTTTTTCAAAAGAACACTTCATTAGAATATTTTTTTATAAGGTGCGTAAGAAGCCATTTCATTGGTTGAATAAAACACACTTTTTGCGTGTCTTATATTTATTCTGTTTGTTTTTTTGATAATTGTCATTTTATTCATTAAAACCGGTAATCTTTTTAGTAAGTTTTTTTTAATAATGTATTGAGAAACTTCATTTTCGGGATTCATATTTTTAGTTGTTTTTTGAAATTAAAAACTCTGCTATTTTCTTATCCAAGTGGTAGTTACAGGGTATAGATGTCATGCCAAACTGCCCAATTGGATTAATTTCTAAGAAATAGTAGTTCCCTTGTTTTGATTTTATTAAATCTATTGAGCCTGTATTTATGTCGAGTTTTTTCATTAGGATCTTTAACTTTACTCTCAATTCTTCTGGTAATATGTATGGAACAGTTCTATTAGGTTTAGAAAAATTATACTTTCTAAAATCTACCTTTGTTTGATTATCATTTTGAGAAAAAATTGCCATACTATAAAAACTGTCTTTCAAAAAAAAAGTTCGTATTTCATACTGTTTTTCTATTTTTTCTTGAAATAGGGATACCATAAATTTCGCCTCAAGTTTATCCAAGTCTTCTAAGGTGATCTCTTCTGTGTACGGAATATAGGTTTGATTGTTGTATCTAATTCTATGAGCGTTACTCATGCTCTTAGTAATTAGTTTTTTCCCAGATATAAGTATTTCATGTAATTTTGACTTACTATTTAATATGTAGGTTTCAGGGATATTTATTCCTACTGATTTTGCTGTTTTTAAATATAAAAACTTATCATCAGAAGAATATAAATCTGGTTTAGAGAGCCAAAAAGAATGTCCAAAAAGAGAAAAAAATGAATGTGATAATTTGGTTTTTTCATGTTTAAGATGATTATTGATTGAAACACAAAATTCATTGTCTAAATCTTCATCATCAATTGAAGACAGCCCGCTCATATTACCCCATCTTCTGTACCACACAACATTAATGTCTTTAGGTGAAACAGGAAGATTAGAAACTTTATCTATATGGTTGTTTGATATTTGAAAGAAAAAGTCATTCAAATCAAATTTATCTCCATTGCATCGGGTGTAGTCCGCTTTATAATATTCCAACCAATCTATTACGTTATTTGTAGACTCATCAGATTCTTTTGATAATAGTAAAATCATTTAATTATTATTAGATAAAGAAAATTATTTTTTAATTAACGTCAATCTTCAGCTAGAAAAAATAATTGTTTTTCTAGCTGAAATTGACGTGGTAACTCAATTATTTGATTTATTAAACCAAATTCTTTTACCAATTGTATTTATTCTTACTTGTTTTAAGAATCATCTTGCGTATCTTCACAACTGGTAATTTCTCCAGACGAAGTACAACAAGTATGTATGCAAGTTCCTCCTCCTAAAATACGAATAGAGTTTTCTAATTTGTATTTTTCAAAATTATCGAAATCTAATTTTTGTAGTTTCATTTTTCTTTGTTTTAATAATTAATATTTACTTTTAATTTACGCGATTATGGCAGTATCATCTGTGTCGACATCGTAATCTTCGTGATTAGATCCGCAATTGGAAACGAATATCGTATGACCTCCGGTAATTGCTCTTTGTGCTTCTCTTGATTTAATTGCGTAGCCAGACTCTTCAAAAGACTGCAATGATTTTAATTTTTTCATTATTAAAAAGATTAATTTGTTGTACCTACTCTGTTAAAGGCTTTTCAGTTTACGCCATACGTTGCGCAACGTTTTTTTTGGTTTTTTGTGTATTCGTTTGTAAGTATTTGATATTTAGTGCTATATGTACGGTATTCGATATTCATTCAGTTTTATACCTCTGGCTTCCATTATCCGACTTCTGACTTTTTACTTTTTCAGCTCTACATTTTACATTCAGTATTCGATATTTTTATAGGTATCATTTTTCTAACTCACAAAAGGATCTAGCTTCCTATATTTTTGATGTTTCGGGTAAAACCCGAATGTAAATCCTACCGCTTCTGCATAGACAAAACTCTGTACGGTAATATCATATTTTATAGGAGCATTTAAGGATTTCATAGTATTTATAATGCGATACAATTTGGTTTTAGAGACTCCTAATCGATACGCAAGATCATCTGGTGACCCTGTGGCTTGTAGCCGAATAAGTTGATCAACTCGATCTATAAGCTCAATTTGTTTGATAATAATATTCATAGTGTGTTTTCCCTTTAGTTTATTTTTTGCAATTTTTAATGCCCGAAGTCAAAATTTGGTTGTTATTGTAGGATTTTCAACTTCCTGAGGCAAAATTTGAACCCTTTTGCTTAAAATTTGTACGCTATTCATCAAAGACTTTGTCTTTTTAACCTTCTGTTGGGGCTTTTTGATGAAAATTTAGATTTTCGAGGTTCAATGTTAAGTGACCAATGTCTAAATTTGAGCCTCTGTCTTCTAAAATTAGACACTCTATACCCAATTTTGAGACACCAATCCCTAAATTTGAGACACTGGTGTCTAATGGAATGTCTTTTTGACCCATCAGAAGGTCTATAGTCATCTATTCTTCTGTAGGATCCATTTTTGGAGTACTTTTAGTACGATTAAAAAACTGCTTCAGTTCAGCTACTTTTTCGGTAAAACCAGGTTTCCCCGCTCCTTTGCTATATTGTGAATAGGCATAGTCATTAAGTGAATCCTGATAGTTATCATAATCATGCAGAATTTTGGTACTTTCTAATCGATAAGCCAGGCTTTCTAAACGACCCAATAAGTTTTCTGCAAATACACGTGCTTTATAATCTTTTTCAAACTCTTCCCAATCCACATCAGGAGAACTAAGCGTACTACTATTTTGGCGATAATCCCAAACCTTATTTACAAATAGCCTATTGGTCTCATTAATGGCCTTGTAACTCCCTCGTTCTTTTTCGGTCAAGGCTGCTAGCTTATTGGTAAACATAGCTTCTAGTTGTGCCACTAATTGTCCTGCCTGATCTCTTTCTTCTTGTGTTAATAAATCTTGAATGATGTTTCTCATTTTCTATTTAGTATTAAGATATTAGTATTGAGTATTGAGTATTGAGTATTGAGATAAATTGTAAGGTTCGATGTCTGGATTCACTTCCGACCTCAAGCATCCAACCTCTGACTTCTGACTTCTGACTTCTGACTTCTGACTTCTGACTTCTGACTTCTGACTGTTTTCATTTATCATTTTCCATTTTAAAAAAGGAAGTAGGAGCAATTGAAAAATGGGGTGTTTTACACAAACTCAACTAAGCTTAGCTATACAAATTACTCCTACCTTTTCCTTTTTTTATCACTATACATGATAGTATTGTTTCATCTTTTTTTTTGTATTTCTAATCTCAAATTCCCTGACTTCCGACCCCCGTCTCCTGACTTCTGACTTTTTCCCTTTTACATTTTACGGTTTTACATTTCCAATCTCCGACTTCAAGCATCTGACTTCGAACTTCTACATTCCGTCACCCTGAGCCTGTCGAAGGCCTGACTTCTCACTTTTTACTTTCACATTTTACATTTTACATTTTACATTTTACATTTCCAACCTCTAACTCCAAGCATCCGACCCCTGACTTCCGACTCTCACATTCATCATTCAGTATTTGATATTCGTAACTCTTCTTGTATTCTCTGTTCTATCTTACTCATCATATAGTACATCATAAGTACATCCCGATCTATTATTTTTAATACAGGGTTAATACCTGTGAGTACTTTACACACAATCTCCAGGGGAGCTTTTGTTCTTGTTATTATTTTGTGATGTACTAAAGTTTTTTGGGTAGCACATAGTTGATCATAATGCATAAACATAAGTAGGTAAGTTTAAGAAGGGGTATCAATAGGCTTTGGGGGATTGCACCAACTATTTTTTTGAGTAAGCAATAATATATTACGAGCTTTGTAAATTAGTTGTATAGCTTCTTCACTAGATGTGCCTTTGGTATATAATTTATTGATCCATCTATAGAGTATCATCTCATAGGGGGTATGATGTGCCAGGTTATACATAAAAATATCCGTTTTAAGGTGTAACGTTTTTAAGATATCGGACATAAACCGGTATTTACTGTTATATTCTAAATGATCCATGTTGGTTGTTTTTTGTTGAGTCAAATATAACGGGGAGAATTGCGTTAGTGCAAGGAAAGGTATTTCCAATTTATAAATTGGATGCTGCCAATTTATAAATTGGAAATAGTAAAATTGTCAATACAAGTACATCAAGAATATTAAAAGAAGTTAATTTTTTAAACTAGTGTAGGCCTAAAATTTCCAAACATTTGCCTTAGCTAGTTTTAAACAGCGAAGAATCAAATCTGAAGAAAATTAAAAAAGAATTGATCAAGAGTAAAGTATGATATTTTTGATCTATATATTTGTTATGAATTAGTTTTAATCTAAAACAAAAATGAAGTTCGTAAAATTTCCTTCATTACAAGTTCGTTAGCTTAGATAAATTACTGAAGTATTAAGTCTGTTTTTTATGGCAAAAATAAAAATACTATTCATTTGGGCATTTGGTTTAATTAGCTTTATACCGGTTTTTGTCTATTCGCAAACAGATATCGATAATACTATATCTGAATATTTACAAAAAGAAAAGGTTTCTGATACTCTACTTCTAAAAACATATGAGCAATTAGAATCTTCTTTTATTGAACATAAATTAGATTCTATTTTATCAAAAATTTATGCTAAAAGCTATTTAAAAAAAGCCAAAAATGAAAATGACAGTATTAAAATGGCTGATGGATACTATTTTATATCAAAAATTTGCTCTAGCGATATAGAGATAAACTATTTAGATAGTTTAATCATGGTTTCCAAAAATTTAAAGCATATCAAGTACCCCGGTGTGGGTTATTTAAATAAAGGAGTATGTTTTTATGATAAAGAAGATTATACCAAAGCTTTAGAGAATTATTTAATTGCGCAAGAGTATGCAAATCAAAATAAAAATGTCCATCATCAAATTACTATAAAACATAATATAGGGCTTTTGAAAAAAGAAATTGACGCTACTGCAGAAGCTTTATTTGAGTTTAAACAAAATTTAAACTTTATAAAAACTCAGGATACAGTTAATAAATATTCAAAAAATCACATAATTACTTTATTTGCTATCGCTGATTCTTATCATAGGATGGATTTACCAGATTCAGCATCTATTTATGTGAAAAAAGGTTTACATAAAACTTTTAAACGTAAAGATAAATATAAATATACCGGTTTTTTGTTGCTAGATGGGATTAATAATTATATGCTAAAAGATTATCAGAAATCGCTAGACTCCTTGTATAAAGTATCTCAACGAATTCAAGATGCCGAAAGATATAATCCGAATGAAGCTTATTGTTATATACAAATAGCGAGAGCATTACAAAAATTGAGACAAAATGATAAAGCTATCTACTACCTAAAAAAAGCAGATACTATAATCACTGCCGAAAATTATACGGACGAAAAAAGAATAGCGTATGAGATTTTAATAGATTATTATAAGGATTTAGGAGATACTCAAAATCAATTGAAGATGATGAGTAAATTGATCATTTTTGATAGCATCTATTATGCAAAAAATAAGAATGTAAAATCTGATATTATAACAAAATATGATACGGCTTTACTTATCGATGAACGTAATGTGATTATTGATAAGTTAGAACAACAAAAAAAAATCTCTAATAGAAGTATATTTATTTTAATAGGTGTTACCATAGTCTTAATAATAATTGTATGGAATTATTATAGAAAACAAAAATTATATAAAAAAAGGTTTATTCAACTTATAAATGATGATGGTAAAAGAAATATAGAACAACTTAAAAGAGAAGAAACAGAAGGTCTTTCAAAACAAGAACTAGACCTTCCAGATGAAATTATAAAAAGTATTCTTAAACAATTAGAATTATTTGAACAAAACAATGAGTTTTTAAATCCAAATATAAAAATGAGCTCTGTGGCTAAAAAGCTTAAAACAAACTCAACATATTTTTCTAAAGTAATTAATTTATATAAAAAAAAGAATTTTGCTAATTATGTAAATGATCTTAGAATCGAATACTGTATAGAAAAACTTAAATATGATCCAAAATTTAGATTATATTCTATTGAATCCATAGGTGAAGAAGTAGGATTTAGTAGTATCCAATCTTTTTCTCGTGCATTTACAAAAAAAACAGGGATTACTACATCATATTTTATAAAAAGTATTGACAAACAATGAGTTATGTGTATTTTTATTTCTGTTTTTTCATAAAAAAACTCCTCAATTTATAAATTGGACATTGCTTTTATAAAGTTTTTATGACATGTTAAGTTGTAATCTATAACTTTGCATAATAGTTAAAAATAAAATAAATAATGAAAAATCAGAAAAGTCAAAAAAGAAAATTAAGTCTAGAGAAAACAGCTATTACTAAATTAGATAATAAAGCTAAAAGAAGTATTGTTGGAGCTGGAAGTGGTTTAGGACACCAAGGTGGTAAGACAAAAACTTTTATGTATTAATATCATGATGTTATTAAATAAGTTAAAAAATAAACTAAACTTGGAATAAGTTTAGTTTATTTTTTAATCATAACTATTTGAGTAATCTTACATTATTATTTGGAACTATCATATATAATTATGTGGAAGAATATAAATTCGTGTAATATTTTGATTTTTATTAATATATTGAGCAGCATTCAATTTAAATATTACATTTCTAAAATCTTTAATAATTTTTTGAAAAACGATCTATAAATTATAGTAACCAAGTTTATTATGAAGTACATAAGTCTAAAGAAATATTTAATACTTTTGGTTATACCTATAATTAGTTGTAGCTCTCAATCTCAAAAACAGTCAAATATTGTGACTGATACGTATCATGGGGTAAAAATTGAGGATGAATATAGATACTTGGAAGATCTCAAAGATTCAAGTGTAATAAGTTGGTTGCAGACACAAAGGAAGAAAGCCTTGATTTCTTTACAAAATATTCCTAAGAGAACGCATTTAATCAAACTTCAAGAAAAACTTGAAAATCAAAACACGAATGAAATTAAGGATATAAAAGTTACTAATCAAGATAACTACTTTTATTTAAAACGAAGTCCCAATGAAAATTATTTTAAATTATATTTCAGAACGGATTTAAATGCTAAAGAAAAACTACTTATTGATCCTGGAGATTTCTCAAAAGAACTTGGACAAGATTACTATATAAATTATTATAAACCTAGTTGGGATGGGAACAAACTGTTGATTAGTTTTACCAAAAATGGAGAAGAATTTGCTACAATGCGAATCATGGATCTTTCTAATAATAAATTACTCCCTATAGAGATTAAAAATTGCCTACCTACCTATGGAGGAGCCTATTGGTTATCTGATAATTCTGGTATTACCTACTTACAGGTACCAATTGCTAGTAATACTAATGAAGCTTATCTTAATACTGAAGTAGTACTTCAAAAACTTGATGCAAATACTCCAGAAGTATTGTTTTCTCGAGCTCATGATCCTGAACTAAATATGAAACCTGAAGATTTTCCAATTGTATTTAAACGTTCGGCCAATACTCGGTTTGCTATTAGTGCAGTTGCGGGAGCTACTCCGTATCATGATTACTATTATGCACCATATTCAGAAATCAAAAATTTACACCCATCATGGAAACCCTTGTTTAAACAAGAAAATAAAATAACTACTTATTATCAAGATCAAGATAGTATTATTTATCTTACATCAGAAAATGCTTCTAATTTTAAAATTTGTAAAACTTCTTTGGTTAACCCAAATATTCAAAATCCCATCGTTTTAGTTAAAGAGAAAGAAGATGAAGTGATTGAAAGTTTTAGGCTAGTAAAAAAAGGAATTGTATACACAACTACGAAAAATGGAGTTGAAGCCAAATTATATCTACTCAAAAATAACAAGAACATAGAGGAAATTTCCCTTCCTTTTACAGCAGGACAGGTTTCTTTGTTTTCTAAAGGGAAAGACTATGATTATTTATCCATAACTGCTGAAGGTTGGCTACATAATGCAAAAAGATATATCTATGATTTTTCTAATCAGAAATTTGAAGCTGGAGATTTGTCACAATCAGAAGCCTCTCACTTAACCAAAAATATTATGGTTGAAGAACTAACTGTTTCCTCACATGATGGAACCATGGTGCCACTATCTTTGATTTATGATAAAAACCTAAAAAGAGATGGAAATAACCCTGTTTTGATGATTGGATATGGAGCTTATGGAAGTTCGATAACACCTTCTTTTAGTAGGAAAATAATGTCCTGGGCACTTGAAGGAGGAATTTTTGCTGTTGCTCACGTACGAGGGGGTGGAGAAAAAGGAGATGCTTGGTATAAAGGTGGATTTAAAGAAACCAAACCCAATACATGGAAAGATTTAATAGCTTGCACAGAATATCTGATTAAAAAGAAATATACTTCTGCAAAAAAAATGACAGTCAATGGCGGCAGTGCAGGAGGTATTACTGTCGGAAGGGCGATGACAGAACGGCCTGATTTATTTGCAGCAGTAATTATTAATGTAGGGAAAATGAATACAATTCGTTCAGAGGTTGGTTTTAATGGAGAAAATAATGCCAAAGAGTTTGGGACAATAAAAGATTCCGAAGAGTTTAAATGGTTATTAGAAATGGATTCTTATCACCATATCAAAAAAGGAGAGGCATATCCAGGAACTCTCATAATTACTGGAATGAATGATTCTCGAGTTGCACCATGGCATTCTGCAAAATTTGCTGCAAAATTGCAAAAATATAATAGCTCACAAAATCCAATCTTACTTGATGTGAAATTTGAATCTGGCCATGGGAGTAATGATTCAAAGAAGGAACGTTACGAAGGTGTAGCTGATATCCTGTCTTTTGCTTTTTGGCAGACTGGTCATCCTGACTATCAACCTGAGAAATAATCACGTTTATTAACTTCATAAATCAATAAAAAGCAAGTATGCTTCCTGAAAAAATATCCCAAAATTGGACTTCGTTTGTACAATCCATAGATATTAATTCCCAGCGGAAACTGAAGTTTAGATTACAAGCTTCCGTAAAAGTTTTTCAAAAAAGCAAACAAAGTTTAGCAGGATTATGGGTTCGAACTGATAAAAAAGATGGTTCTGTTGGTTTTTTTGATAATATGGAGAACAGACCTATTATATCTAATCATTGGGAGGTTTATACTATTGAAGGCGAAATAGATCAACACACTTCAATATTTAATTTTGGAGGAATCTGTTGGTATAATGGAATATTTTGTTTTAAAAACTTTAAGCTTTTTATTCGGTATGACACCCAAAATTTTACTGAAGTAATATTAAAAAACCCTTCTTTTGAAAATATAGCTCATCAATTATCAATTCCAGGATGGAAACAAGGAATCGGTATAAAAGAACCTATAGAAGTTCAGGAATATACTTTAAATTCTATCAAAGAAAAAAACAAAAATACTTATCTAAAGATAGAAGGCAATGACATAATAAATATTGATAAAATAAAAGAAGAATACTCCCCAAATATTGGAACCTTAATAGCTATGTTTTATAATCTGGATGATCGATTAAAAAAAGCTGTACAAGAACTCAGTAGTAAAGAAATAGATTACTTTCTTAACCCAAAAACAAATAGTATTGGTGCTTTAATAATACATCTTGCAGCAATAGAAATTTCCTATCAAGTTGATACTTTTGAGGATCGTGAATTTAATGAGGTAGAGCAACAAAAGTGGGAAACAGCCTATTATTTAGGGGAAGCCGCGCAAAAGGAATATAAAGGATATGAAATAGATTATTATTTAGATATTCTAAGGCAAGTACGTAAAAAAACACTGATTGAATTTAAGAAACTTAATGATGAATGGTTAAAGGAAGCTACATTAAATTCTATATATGATAATCATTATAAATGGCTTCATGTTCTTGAGCATTACTCTTACCATATTGGACAAATCATAATGCTTAAGAAATTAATCGAAAATTAGATATCATAAATATTTTTCAACTAATCGGAAAACACTTTTACAAACACATCTTTATGAAAATTATAACTACTTTTTTGTTTTGTATTAGCTCAGTTTTCGGATATGCCCAGAAAGAGAAAAAACAGTTGATCTCACAAACATATAGTGGAATAACCAAACAACAACAACTTACCGAAGAAGAACTTAAAAGCTGGCATCGTAAAGATATTAGCAACGATACAATTCCTGGGGTAAGTTTGGATAGGGCATATACAGAATTATTACAAGGTAAAAAAGCACAGGAAGTAATTGTAGCTGTTCTAGATACTAAACTTGATATCTACCATGAAGATATAAAGCAACAGATATGGGTAAATACCGATGAAATCCTTGATAACGGAATTGATGATGATCACAATGGATATATAGATGATTGTAATGGGTGGGATTTTTTAAGCAATACCAAAGGAGAATATCTTAGATATGAGCATTTCGAAATGGTAAGAATTGTTAGAAAGTATGATGCTGTATTTAAAGATAAATCTGAAGAAGACATCCCCAATGATCAAAAAGATAAATACAAATTATATCACAAGGCCAAAAAGGCACTGCATGGATATATTGATGAAGAAAAAGATTTTATAGTATATGCAAATCATTGGTTAGACACCTATCCTAAAGCTAAGAAGAATTTAAAAAAGTTATTTCCAAAAGAAGAGTATACGATATCACAATTAGATAGTATCCTAAATACAACCCAAAAAGATAGTTTGATACAATCCTATACAAAAATGATAAAAGCAGCTATCAAATATGACTTAACACCAGAGTTATATAAAGACTATCTAGACCAGACAGAAGAAGGGCTAAAAACAACTGCTAATGTAGATTTTAAGGAACGAGAGATTATTGGTGATAACCAAGAGGATATGTCTAACATACACTACGGGTCTAATCAAGTATATGGAGAGGTGCCTTTTCCGCATTCAATTTCGGTAACAGGAGTTCTGGCAGCAACACGAAATAACGGTATAGGAATTAAAGGGTTTTCTGATCATATAAAAGTCATGCCTGTAGTTATGGTTGCTTCTGGTGATGAGCACGATAAGGATGTGGCAGTAGCTATTAGATATGCTGTAGATAATGGAGCTAAAATAATTAATATGAGTTGGGGTAAAGATTTTTCTCTTCACCAGGATTGGGTACAGGATGCTATACGTTATGCAGCAGAAAAAGATGTAGTTCTCGTTAATGGTTCGGGGAATGATGCCGGAGATATCGATATAAGGAAGCATTATCCTAGTGATTATATAAATGATAAAGAAATTGTAGATAATTTTATAATGGTAGGGGCTAGTAGTTATACTTTGGATAAAAAATTAAGGGCTTCTTTCTCTAATTATGGAAAAAAGAATGTGGATCTTTTTGCTCCAGGTAACAAAATGTACACTACTGACATTAATAATACATATGATTTCTCCAGAGGGACTTCAATTTCAACTCCAGTTGTTTCTGGTATTGCTGCTTTAATCAGATCTTATTATCCAAACTTACGTGCCATGCAGGTAAAAGAAATACTTATGAAATCTGGAGTTTCGTATAACATAGATATAGAGATCAAACAAAAAGATGGTTCCAAAAAGCTAGTACCTTTCTCAGAACTCTCAAAATCTGGTAAGATTGTAAATGCGTATAATGCTTTATTAATGGCAGAGCAAATATCAAAAAGTAAGAATTGATTTTTATTTCTTTTATAATAAGCCTATTAACTATAATATCAACATTTATTTAATACACAATTTAACTCAAAATAATGTTTTCAAAAACTCTTAAAATCGTTGTAACTGCTCTAATTTTTATATCGAGTACTACAGTAGTGTCACAAACCACAAAAGAAATAACCCGAGAGTGGGTGGCTTTTTTTCAGGAAGTAGCAGTAAAAACTGATAAAAAAGTTAAATTTAAGCTACGAGCAAACCTTAAAACCGTTGGCCGTAAAAGTAATAGTGCAGCAACACTTTACGCCCGGATAGATAATAAAACGGAAGAATCGGGATTTAGGGAAAGCGTGCAAGATAGTGTCTTAAACAACCCTAAATGGACTCCTTATGAAATAGAGGGGCATTTTGATGAAGCTGCAGAAAAATTGACTTTTGGCGCTTGGGTAGTTAGTGATGGTGAGTTTTATTTTGATAATTTTGAGCTCTTCTTCCAAAAAGAAGGAGGCAATTATGAACCCGTAACTATTGCTAACCCTGGTTTTGAAGAAAAGGTTCAGAACGATAATATCCCAGGATGGCTACAAGATGTCGATAAAGAAAAAAATATTAAGAAAGTAAAAGGATATACATTTCACTCTAGTGATGAGGCCCAGAATGGTAAGCTGGCTATAGTGGTTCGCGGGGATGGAGTAGAGCATAGTCAAGCAAGTAATATTAATGCAGAAGAAGGGTTTACACCACAAATTGGGACATTGGTTTCTATGCTTAATAATTTGAGTAATCGGGTAGAACGAGTGGTTAAAGATCTTGATATACGACAGACAGACCATTTATTGGATGAAAAAGCAAATAGAATAGGTGCTTTGATTATGCATCTTGCTGCAGCAGAAAAAATATATCAAAACCTTACTTTTAAGCACCGTAGGTTTAATAAAGAAGAAAAAGAAAAGTGGCAAACAGGCCTTAGTCTTGGAGAAGAAGCTAGAGAAGAATTTAAAGGAAAACCTATTACATATTATCTTGATATTTATAAAGAGGTACGAAAAAAAACAATTGAAGAATTAAAAAAACGTAACGATGAATGGTTAGAACAATCTTGGCCCGGTTCTACTATGAATAATCATTTTGCTTGGTTTCATGTCATGGAGCATCAATCGAGTCACTTAGGACAAATTTTGATGCTAAAAAAACGAATTCCGGAAGAAAAAAATGATATTAAACTACCAGAAGAAAAAGTAAATAATTAAAACAACAAACAACCATATTTCTCCTGTACTATAACGGTTTCTTGTGTTTTTAATAATTGGCATTTTACAGCTTATAGAGACTACAATTAATAAACAAAATCATTTTTGGCATCATGATTGGTTATATGTATTCATAATGACAACAAAAACAAATCGTTATGAAAAATAAATTACTATTAAAAAGTGCATATATCCCTAAGAGGAAGACTGATAATCCAGTAGATTGGATGCAGTATATCAATGCAAAGAAGCGTGAGATAAGATACGGGACACACCATCCATTATTGGTTAAGGTCTAGTTTCTGTTATGAATGCATATTGATTTGTCATTCAACTTAACTCGGAATAAATTAAAGTAAAAACTGGGATCCACTTTGAAGCAAAGACTTTATTATGGATCCCAGTCCTGTTTTTCAAGGGGATGACAAGAGGTTGGAATGATAATGTGGAGAGGTAACAGAGCAAACGCTCGTCAGTTCGAGACATCCAATAAAAATTTTATCTAGTGAAAGATAATGACGTTTAAAAGCAGCGCTTTTCAATTCTTTTTTCACCAGTATAAGATTTGTTTTTCGTTTGCAACATCTATGAAGCCTTGGAAAGATTTTAGCAAAACAAATTTGGTTTTCAGTGTAACTGAAAAATACCTTGAAAAAAACGCCTTTTCTTTTGTTTCGTTGTCTTTGGGCGAGCAAAGAAAATGAAAAGAAGGTTGAGTTGAAAGAAAAGAATTTAATCAAAAGTTGGATTACGTTTTGAAAATCAGAACATTATAAATACGTCAATGGTAGTGTTTCGACTATAAGGAGAAGTGTATCGAGAACTAATTCGCACTTTCATTTTCAATTACATCTCGATAGCTCAGCTGAGCTTGTCGAAGCACATTTTATACTTACGCTATGCTCCACTATAAAACACTCGATGAGACACAGGCTGGGATGACAAAGTTATTGGAATAACAATTTATAGGACTGTGGGATGATGATAAAAAAACACAAAAAAAAGAGTGCTGAAAAGCACTCTTTTATGGTTTATGGCTAATGCATAAAATTTACTCCTTGGTTACAGACCATATGGCATACCCTCCTGCAGGCGCCTGTAGTGTAGCGTTACCTTCTGCATCTGTAGCAGGAGTAGCTCTAGAATTGTCGGTATAGTCAACTAGGGTTCTATTTGCCCAGTTTGTTTTTACTACTCGTTGTTTTGTTTGATTGCTAATATTCATATATAGAATTAGTCCTGGGTTGTCACCATCACCACTTCGTTTCATAATATATTCATCTTTGCTAGCTTCGAGTATCTCAACGTTACCAACGGCTAATGTTGTATAGATCTCGATGAGTGTTTTAAGTTGCCCTTTGAAAGCTTCATAGTCAAGATAAAAAATAGTTGGATAACCATCATGAGTAAGAATATAGGAATAGGCCAGTAGTTTATTGCCATAGCTAATTCTATTCTCGGGATTATCATCTTTTTCGGTATCATGATTAGCAACAAACGTAACAGCTTTACTTGGATCTAATTTTCTAAGCATATTATTGGCTTCACCTAATGCAGTAAGATCATTTGATCTGTCTAGAGTTTCATCTAATCTATAGAAACATGCAAAATCAAAGGCCGGAGACCCAGATGCGTCTACCCAGTCTTTTAGCACCTGTTGGTTTCCGTCAAAATTTTCTCCTACAGAGAATCCTCCAATTTTATCATTCCAGGCTTTAACCCATTTAGGAGCAAAACTCTTTACGTAGTCAAAACGCCATCCATCAAAACCTAGAGTTTTTTTATAAAATTCTGCAACAGAATCATCTCTACCCCATAACCAATCTTGTACATATTGTTGATCATGACAAAGATCTGTTTCGGCAAAGAATAAAGCTTGATCATCATGATCATGAATATCATTAGGGTGAAAATGTTCGTTAGAACGATTGAATTTACCAGAGGCATTTCCGTTTGATTCATTAAATAGAGAATACACTTCAGTACCACCACGAAAAGGGTTTGCTTGTTTTCCTCCTCCAGAGTTATGGCCCATTACGATATCGGCAATCACTTCTATATCATTAGCATGTGCTTTTTGGATAAGATCTACTAATTCTTGCCTGGATCCAAAACGAGTCTCTACAGTACCGTGCTGATCAAACTCACCAACATCAAAATAGTCAGAAGGGTCATATCCCATTGAGAAACTACCTGAAGCACCTTTTCCCGGAGCAGGGAGCCATATTCTATTAATCCCCGAAACTTTATAGTCTTCAATCCTTTTACTTACTTGATTATACCATTCTCCCACAGGTTCTACATCCCAATAAAAAGCCTGCATGAATACACCTGCATTTTCTTTTTTAAGTGCTGCCAAATCCATTTTTAAAGACTGACTTGTGATTATAGGTTCTGCATTGTTTGCAGAATCATCATCATCAGAGCAACTGATCAATCCAAGAACCAGTCCTCCCAAAAGGAGGATGGTTTTGGATGATATATGTGTTAATGTTCGTTTCATTTTAACTTTTTAAGTGAGTACAGATTTATTATTGAAGGATAAAAACATAGCTTCCGTCTAAGTCATTGAACCATACGTTGTATGTTCCGGCAGTTACTGGTATATTGGCTCCTCCCATTGTTCCATATCCTGTTATTGCAGTATCTGCACCCCAGTTTGCATCCCAAGCGTTATTAGCTCTAAATTTTGCCTCACCGTTTGTTAATACAATTCCATTGATATACCATAAGTGAGGATCGAAAGTAGATTGAGTAAGATCGGTATCGTTATCCCATCCTGCTGGAGTAGAATCACCTATAATACCAATACCTTGGGTGGTATAATTAATTGCACTACCAGCATCAAATGTATTAGCGGTATAGGTTAAATCCTCAATATTTACATTAAGTGTATAATATCCTTCTGCTGCAACAGAGAATGTATCCGGATCAGAACCAAGAGTAGCACTACTGGCTAAACTACCACCGCTTAATCCCCATTGTGGTTGCCATCCACCTAATACTTCTAAGAATTTGAATGCAATATCACCGCCACCTAAAAATTTACCAGTGAATTTAAATACATTTTGGTTACTAGGATCTCTTACTAGTGGAGGATTGTTGTTGTTATTCTCCCATCCTGCTGCAGTTGCATTTCCTACTAAGAAAAGATTTTTTTGAGGAAGCACAGTAGCATAAGGAGTAACTGTTATAGAGGTTACATTAGACTTTATAGAACTTCCTCCATTTGTCCCGATAGAAGAAATCACACGTAGATCTATTGCTCCTTCTTTATTAGGTTCTATACTTAATCCGATTGCAAGGTTGTTAAGTTCTCCAATTGTCCAGTTATAAAAACGATCACTGGTAGTAGCAATAACAGCCGGGTCTAAGGTTGTTTCAAAATTTGTACCTCCTAATCCAGCTTCTATAGTATAAGTGATAGGAGTATTGATATTATATTTTGCATCTTCCCAAACTAGTGTAAAGGCACGTTGATCTGCCAAATCTTTAACAAGACTAACTGTAGTATTAGCAGTTACTATTAGGGGCCCTTCTGTTTGTCCTTTCTGAATAACAAATGTTGGTTCTTCATCTTCTACACACGCATTAAAGCAAAGTGCAGTGATACATGCAAAAAGTAGTATTGATATTTTTTTCATGACTGAGTAAATTAAATTTGTGATTGTTGTTTTAGAATCCAGTATTCTGTCCTAGATTAGGATTAGCAGCTCTACTGGATGCCGGAACCGGAAATAGTTTAAAATTATTTGAGATTGAAGATCCATTAGGTGTACCTCCTTTATATCTCCAATTATAGGTTCCCCCAGTATATTTATCATATCTGATTAAATCTTGTCTTCTGTGAGCTTCCCAGTATAATTCTCGTGCTCTTTCATCAAGAATAAAATCCAGGGTGAGTTCCGAATCCGTAATATTTCCAGACATATTTCCAGACATATTTCCAAACGCTCTTTCTCTAAGGGCATTTACATACCCCAGAGCAGTAGCTCGATCACCACCACCATTTCTAAGATGAGCCTCTGCATACATTAAATATGCATCTGCTAATCTGAATAAAGGAAAATCAGTATCGGCAAATCTTGTACTTTGTCCGGCTTCACCTGTTGATTTTATATTAGAATATTTAGCCACCAGGTATCCTTTAGAGAAATCAGTAAAATCAGAGCCTATTTCGATAGGTCTGTCAACAGGAGGATCAGTATTTGCAGGGTCAGAGCTAATATCCTGGGTCACCAAAGTATTTCTATTATCATTTTGAAATACCGGATCGGTAACAAATAACTCAGAGAATTGTTTTCTGGCTCTATACAATGTTGTAAACCCTTGAACTCCTAAAGAAGCAGGAGTAGGTTTAAAACCATCTGCATTTTGTTGTCCTTGTATGATGATCGATGCACCACCAAAATTTCTTACGTTAGCACCATCACCAACAATAGGAAATATGATTTCGTTTTGGGCACCATTAGTGTTATTATCTGCATTAAAGTTATACAGATAATTAGGTGTTAGCGAATACCCGCTATTAATAATTTCCTGAGATGTTTGTAAGCAATCTGCATAACGACCATTACCAGCTCCTAAATACACTTCTGCATTTAAATAGATCTTTGCCAAAATCATTTTTGCCACTCCTTTATCAGCACGCGCATAGTTTTGACTTGGGTTTACGTCTAATAAATCTGCATTTGCTTCTAGAAGCTCTTTTTCAATATAATCAAATAACGCCTGACCCTTAATTTCCTGAACTCTTATAAATCCTACCTGATCATTTTCTGTTGCAAAAGGGGCACGACCATATAGATCCATAAGATGATAATAAGCTAGTGATCTTAATACACGAGCTTCTGCTCTAAAAGTTTTAACCTCATTTCTGAGGTCTGCAGATACACCTCTCTCATCTAATTTGGCATCTGTGGTTTGACGCAAAAATTCATTGGCTAGAGAGATTTCAAAAGTTGCTCTTGCCCAAAAACCAAGAACAATAACATTATTGGCATCCCATGTATTTCTCTGGATCTCGCGTATGCCAGGGTCATTTTCATATGACCATATTACTTGATCGGTAGATACGTCTTGCATGCTGAATAAACCTCGAACATATTGACTTGTTCCGGCATCGATACCTGCAAGGTTAGATTGATCAGGATCGCCACTAGCATTAACATCAAGACCAACTAATGATAAGTTTGCATATACTCCGCCAAGGGCCTTAAGGTAATCTTCTCGGGTATTAAATACATCACTCGCAAGTAAATCATCATCATCTTCTAATTCGATATCCAGATCCCCTTCGCAAGAGGTAAAGATACCTATGGATAGAAATGCGTATAAAAAAATCTTATATAATTTCATTTCTTAATTTTTTAATATTTATAGTTTAATCCTAGTAAGAGTGTTCGTCCTCTTGGGAAAATCGTTTTATCTACGCCATTATTTTGAATTTCAGGATCTAATCCGGAATAATCTGTAATTATAAATGCGTTCTGCATCCCAGCCCATAATCGAAGACTGGATACACCTTTCATAAGATCTTTAAGAGTGTATCCTAATGTAATGTTGTCCATTCTTAGAAATGAAGCATCTTCTACGTAGTAATCAGAAAGAATAACATCTGGAGTATTCTGAAAATTAGTATCTAAAATTGATGCTGGCGTATTATTAAATACAGTTCTAAATATATTGCCTCGTTGCGCATTTTTTGATGCTACATTATTGTATACTTCCCCTCCAATATTAGCTCTCATACTAAAACTAAAATCAAAATTCTTATAGTTTAAACTGGATTGAAGCCCCATTATTAAGTCTGGAGTACCTTTGCCAGAAATATATCTGTCATTATTATTAATGACTCCATCACCATTAAGATCGGCATATGCTCCTTCTATAGGTTTGCCATTGGTATCATAAATTTGTGCATAGGTAAAGAATGAGAAAGGAGCTTCTCCTTGTCTATGTATCTGGATTGTATTACCTGTACCGCCTTCAATATCAGTGGTTAATATGTCTTGACCAAATGCTAAGCTTTCTATTTCTCTATCTATGAATGTTGCATTATAGCTTACATTCCATTTTAGGTTGCTATTTCTAATAACATCGGCAGTAATAGAAAACTCGATACCTTCTGTTATAAACTTACCTATGTTCTGAAATCCCTGGTTAGAGAAGTTGGCAGCATCGGGGATCGGTGCCTGAGAAAGTAAATCGTCTGATTCTTTTCTAAAGACATCGATTGAACCACTAATTCTATCGTTCCAGAAACCGTAGTCTATACCGATATTGTATTCGGTTATTTTTTCCCACTCGATATCTTCATTTCTAAATTGTGGTTGCACAATATTGATGACCTGACCATCAAGGATATATTGTGTAAGAGGACTACTTCTTCTGTATCGCTCCAGATATGCGTAGGCTTGATCAATATCTTGCTGACCAGTAATACCATATCCCAAACGTAATCGTAAATTACTTACCGTAGAAGAATTTCTAAGAAAATTCTCTTCGCTTATTTGCCATCCAAAAGATGCCGAAGGAAAATATCCCCATCTGTTATCTTCTGCGAATCGTGAAGTACCATCTCTACGTATGGATGCAGTTAAAAAGTATTTGTCATTAAATTTTAAGTTGGTTCTTAAGAAATATGCCAGTAGTACTTCGTCTGGATCAATAGTTCTTTCTGGGAAATTACCAGGATCACGCTGATCTCCTGTTTCATATTTATCTAATTCGAATTTTTGATATGAGTATCCTCCTGTAGCTTCGATATCTAATCGACCAAAAGTTTTGTTATACTTAAGGTAAGCATCTAGAAGTCGGTTTTTTACTAATAGATCTGTATCAGATTTAAAACCTAAAAATTCACCCAAGTTTGCATTAAAACCGGTTGCACTTTCGGTAGAGCGTTCCTGGAACCTATCCGTTTCGCTATCATCTATTCCTAAATTTAATACAGCGCGTACATCAGGAAAGAAGTGTAATTGATAATCCAGTTTTATATTACCAAAATACCGTCTTACGTTAGCGATCTCTTTTGTTTGTAATAGTTGAGCCAGAGGATTTCTCTGAACGTTGTTTGAGGCAAATCCAGTACTAGAATCTCGATATTCAAAAAAACCTCCGTAAGGCGAACTTGAGTCAAGGACTGGCTGAGTTGGATCAAAAGTAATAGCAGCTCCTTCTACATCTGGTGCAAACCGGTTTTTTTCAAAATTTAAGTTAGCATTTACATCTATTTTTAAGTGATTATCAAATAATCGGGGATTCAAAGAAAGAGATGTAGTTGTTCTTTCAAACTTAGATGTTTTTCTAAGCCCTTCCTGATCTGATCTTCCTATGGCAATTCTTGTAGGTAAGACTTGCATAATAGAACCACTCACCGATAGGTTATGATCTGTTGAAAAAGCCGTTCTATAAATTTCATCTTGCCAATCTGTATTTGCAGTACCTAAATCAGCAACACGAGTTGGGAAATTTTCTGCAATAAATGCTCTATACTCATCTGCAGAAAAAACATCTACTGTTTTATGTATACGAGTGGCACTAGTTTTAGAATCTAAACTGATTTGCAAGTTCTTTTTCCCTTTTTTGGTTGTGATAATGATCACACCATTCGCACCACGGTTACCATAGATGGCAGCTGCCGATGCATCTTTAAGAATAGAAAAAGACTCAATGTCGTTGGGGTTAATTGAAGAAAGAATAGATCTTGAACCATTGGCTAAATCTCCTGGATCATTTAGAGGTAAGCCATCTACAACAATTAATGGGTCATTAGATGCGTTTAATGATGCTCCACCTCTGATTCTGATTTCAGAATTAGCGGCAGGACCACCGTTAGTGTTAATGGATACACCGGCAACTCTACCATTAAATAGGTTTTCGGGAGTAACATTGTTCCCTGTATTAAAATCCTCTGATGTAACCAAAGCAACAGATCCAGTTAGATCTTTTTTTCTGGTCGCACCATAACCGATCAATACTACCTGCTCGAGTTCTGCAGCATCTTCTTCTAATATGATAGCTATAGTAGCCTGACCACTATATACCACTTCTTGAGGTATAAATCCAACATAAGAGAATACGATAATATCCTCATTGTTGACATTGTTTATAGTATAGTTACCATCAAAATCAGAGGTTATTCCGTTTGTGGTTCCTTTAACAATGATATTTACACCAGGAATGGGCTGACCACTTCCAGCATCAGTAACTGTCCCATTAACAGTTGACTGTGCAAAAAAGCTCATTGGTATCAACCATAATAAAAACAATGCGCTTTTGGTAAATGTTTTCATAAAATTAAATTAGTTTTTGATTGTTTTACGTCTTATATTTTCACTTTCTGCAACCAAAGTATGTAAATTTTGTGTTAATTTTCTGTCAATTTGTAGTCCGAACCTTACTCAAACGTTTGCGTGTGGAAAACTTTTAGAATTCTATCAGAATTTTAAGTATAATTCTGGTTATATGGCATATTTTGATGCTTACATTTGGTTTTTAATTAAAAGTTCAGATGACTCCTATAAGATAAGGATAATGAAAAGGCTATACATATCGATTTAAGATAATTAAGTATGTTTTTGTAGTACATTTCATAGGGAATTACATCGGGTAGATCTGATGATGAAAACAATAAAAAGGAAAAGGATGAAGAGAAAAGTTACATTAAAACAGATAGCGAAAGAGCTGGATGTTTCTATTTCTACAGTATCTAAAGCATTAAAAGATAGTGCAGAGATAAGTTTAGATACGAGACAAAAGGTAAAAGCCTTTGCCAAGCTATACAATTATAAGCCTAATAATATAGCGTTAAGCCTTAAGAATAGGAAAACAAAGACTATAGGTATTATTATTCCAGAAATTGTTCATCACTTTTTTACAACAGTAATTGGTGGAGTAGAGAAGGTAGCGAATGAAAAAGGATACAATGTAATCATTTGTTCTTCAAACAATTCTTTTGATAAAGAAGTCATTAATTTAGAAATGCTGGCCAGTGGGAGTGCCGATGGATTTATTCTATCTGTTGCTAAAGAAACACAGCTCAAAAAAGATTATCATCATATAGAAGAGACCATGAGCCAAGGGATGCCTGTTGTACTTTTTGATAGAATTATTGATGAGGTTGTATGCGATAAAGTGATTATAGATGATGCCAAAGGAGCCCAAACAGCTACGAATCATCTGCTTTCTATTGGGTGCAAGAAAATAGCGATTCTTACTACGGTAGATTATATAAGTGTAGGTAAATTAAGAACTAATGGGTACTTAAAAGCATTAAGAGCTTATGATATTCCTGAAAAAGAAGAGCTTATCCTTAAAATAGAGGATATAGATAATTGTGAATCCGAAATTTCGGACTTCCTACAGGATAAAGATATAGATGCTGTTTTTGCAGTAAATGAATTATTTGCAGTTACTGCAGCCAAAGTTCTTGATGCACAAGGCAAAAAAGTTCCTGATGATATCGCTATTATTGGTTTTACAGATGGTATTCTTTCTAAACATTTTATCCCAAGTTTAACTACGATAAGCCAACATGGAGAAGATATGGGGATACGAGCAGCAAAACTTCTTATCGATAAATTAGAAGGGGATGATGCTGTAACAGAGGAGTATAGAACAGTTATTATTGATACAAGTCTGATTCAAAGAAAATCAACAAAAAAATAAAGAGAGGCTATTTTAATTAAAAAATTATAATATCTTTGACCTCGATCAAGACTTATATTTTCACTTTCTACTAAAATAAGTTTTGATAAGTAGTTTCGCTTATCATAGTAATAATTAAATATTTACTTGATGAACAAGCGTAAATTAAGTTTCTGGGAAATTTGGAACATGAGTTTCGGTTTTCTAGGGATTCAATTCGGTTTTGCACTGCAAGGCGGATTTATGTCTAGAATTTTCCAAACCTTAGGCGCAGAAAAAGACGCAATACCTTTATTATGGATTGCAGCTCCTTTGACAGGCCTTTTGGTTCAACCTATTATAGGATACTTAAGTGATCGTACCTGGAGCCCAAGATGGGGTCGACGTAGACCTTACTTTTTAATTGGAGCAGTACTAAGTTCTATAGCGCTGTTTTTGGTGCCTCATTCCCCGGTTTTATGGGTAGCAGCAGGATTTTTATGGATTCTGGATGCTTCTATAAATATTTCTATGGAACCCTTTAGAGCTTTGGTAGCTGATAAATTACCAGAATCTCAACGATCATATGGATTTGTTACTCAAACACTTATCATAGGTATTGGAACCTGGGTAGCTAGTAATTTACCTTGGATGATTTCTCAAATGGGTGTAAGTGATGCTGCTCCAAATGGCGTGATCCCGATGTCGGTGAAAATAGCTTTTGCTATTGGGGCTTTTGTTTTTCTTGCCAGTATTCTGTACACCGTTTTTACAACTTCTGAATATCCTCCCGAAGATATGGAAGAATTTGAACGAGAAAAGAAGAAAAAGAACCAATTTATACCTGATATTTTGAATAATATCGGAAGTATGCCACTAACCATGAAAAAACTAGGGCTAATCCAATTTTTTAGCTGGTTTGCCTTTTTTACCATGTGGAGTCTTGCAAATCCGGCATTAACAGAACATGTGTTTCATACTCCTGCACCGATAGAGTCCACATTTAATATGGATATTCCAGAATCGGTTGCAGCATTCGAAAAAGAGAATACAGCATTTCAAAAATCATCTAACGAAGTTGGTCGATATATGGGGACATATGGATTGTCCTCTATGGCTTTTGCCTTAATATTAACTTTTTATACTTCGAGAAAAAGAATTAATAGAAAATGGGTTCACTTGGTGTCTCTTGTTTTAGGAGGTCTTGGTTTTATATCAATGTATTTTATCCCTTCACCAGAATGGCTATTCCTTTCTTTTACTTTGGTAGGCTTTGCCTGGGGGAGTATTTTATCGATGCCGTATGCTATGCTATCAAGTGCTGTAGATCCTAAAAAAATGGGAGTTATCATGGGGATATTTAACATGTTTATTGTTATTCCTCAAATTGTCGCAGCTATAGGCGGAGTTAATTTTACTTACAAACTTATAGGAAGCGAAACGATTAATGCAATGTTGGTAGCAGGAATAAGTTTGATCATTGCAGGAATATGTAATTTATTGATTGTTAATAAAGATGCTATAACGTATAACCCAAAAAGCGAGATAGAGTAATGAAGAAAGCATTTATATTTGATCTCGATGGTGTTATCGTAGATACTGCAAAATATCATTTTAAGGCCTGGCAAAAACTAGCCGATAGTCTTGGCATTTCTTTTTCTGAGGAACAGAATGAACAACTTAAAGGAGTGAGTAGGGTACAATCACTAGAAAAGATTCTGGAATGGGGAAACAAAACCATATCAGAAGAAAAATTTAGTCAGTTAATGTTCGAAAAGAATACAGAGTACCTTACTTATATCTCTGAGATGAATGCTAGTGAAATCTTACCAGATGTACCCAGAATTTTAGAATATTTGATTTTAGAGAAACAGGCAATAGCTTTGGGCTCTGCAAGTAAAAATGCTAGGGCGATTTTAGAAAAAGTACAACTCTATGATAAGTTTAATACGATTGTAGGTGGGACTAATGTTTCTAAAGCTAAACCAGATCCTGAAGTATTTTTGTTAGGAGCCAAAGCACTAGGAATCTCCCCAGAAAACTGTATTGTATTCGAAGATTCTGTTGCCGGAATTAAGGCTGCAAATATTGCCAATATGATTAGTATTGGTATTGGTAATCAAGAAGTACTACACGAAGCAGATTATATTTTTAAAGATTTCACAGAAATAAAAGAAGAATTTATAAATCAATTGGTCACGGCCAAAAAAGTTTAGTAAGAATATAGAAAGCCAAAGCAATTCATCCTAAAAATTACGGGATAAAATTCATGGCATGTTTTAGACAGACCTAGATCAATACAGGTCTGATTACTAAAAACGAATAAAAAAGAATAGATGAATCAGGATTATATAAAACCAGATAACTGGTCAATTATTGAAGAAGGGTTTGATGTAGAACGAGTTAAATCATCAGAAAGCCTTTTTAGTATTGGTAATGGAGCAATGGGGCAGCGCGCCAATTTTGAAGAAACATATACTGGTCCTACTTTTCAGGGAAGCTATATTGCAGGAGTGTATTATCCTGATAAAACCAGAGTAGGTTGGTGGAAAAATGGATATCCAGAGTATTTTGCCAAAGTACTGAATGCTCCAAACTGGATCGGTATCGATATAGAGGTTGAAGGAGAGAAACTGGATTTATATACATGTAAATCAGTAACCAATTTCAGAAGAGAATTAAATATGAAAGAAGGTTGGTATCAACGTTCATTTCATGCTGTTTTACCCAATAACATAGAAGTATCTGTTACATCTACACGTTTTCTAAGCCTGGATCTGGATGAAGTAGGCGCAATTAAGTATGAAGTAACTCCCATAAATCAAGAAGCTACTATAGCATTAATACCGTATCTGGATTCGGGAATTACGAATGAAGATACCAATTGGGACGATAAATTTTGGGATACCTATAATTTGGCACACGAAGAAAACTCTGCATATATCTTATCTAAAACCATGAAGACTGATTATCATGTGTGTACAGGAATGTCAAATCAGATTTTTGTTAATAGTATACAAAAAGATATATCCCCAAAAGTAGAGGCTAATGGCACATATATACATTTAAAATATACGATTCAGGTTCGTAAAGGAGAAACAGCAGGTATCACAAAGTTTGGAGGATATACAGTATCTCTTAATCATAAAGAAGAAGATCTGCAAGAGGTTAGTAAAACCATACTTAAGCAAGCTTCAGAGTCAGGATTTAATACACTTTTGGATTTACAAAAAAAGGCATGGTTCAACATATGGGAAATGGCAGATATTGTAATCGAGGGAGATGTAAAAGCACAACAAGGAATCCGATTTAATATTTTTCAACTTAATCAAACATACCTTGGTAAAGATGCAAGATTGAATATTGGACCTAAAGGATTTACGGGTGAGAAATATGGTGGAAGTACATATTGGGATACTGAGGCTTATTGTATTCCGTTTTATATGGCTACCAAAGATCAAGGTGTAGCACGTAATCTGTTGACCTATCGATATAATCATCTAGAAAAAGCTATAGAGAATGCAGAAAAACTTGGTTTTACCAATGGAGCTGCGTTATATCCTATGGTAACTATGAATGGCGAAGAATGTCATAATGAGTGGGAGATTACTTTTGAAGAAATACATCGTAATGGTGCGATGATATTTGCAATCTACAATTATGTTAGGTACACCGGTGATTATACTTATGTTACAGAAAAAGGACTAGAAGTAATGATAGCGATAGCTCGTTTCTGGCATCAAAGAGCGACATTCTCTACCAATAAAAATAAATATGTAATCCTTGGAGTTACAGGTCCTAATGAATATGAAAATAATGTTAATAATAACTGGTACACTAACTATTTGGCAAAGTGGTGTATCGAGTATTGTGTAGAAAATATTGATAAAATAAAAGCCCAATATACGGGTGACTATCACAGGATTATAGAAAAGACCAATTTAGGTCAAGAGGAGATCAACGCAATGTTGGAAGTGGCCGATAAGATGTATTTTCCATATTCAGAAAAGCATCAGGTATACTTACAACAAGATGGATTCTTAGATAAAGAATTAATTACAGTGAACAATTTGGATACGTCACAACGCCCAATTAATCAAAAGTGGAGTTGGGATCGAATATTGCGTTCTCCTTATATAAAACAAGCAGATACGCTTCAGGGATTTTATATGTTTGAGGATCAATTTACCAAAGAAGAATTGACACGGCATTTTGATTTCTATGAACCATTTACAGTACATGAGTCTTCACTTTCACCATGTGTTCATAGTATTCAGGCAGCTACTTTAGATAGAATGGATCAGGCGTATACTTTTTACCTGAGAACTTCAAGACTAGACCTGGATGATTATAATAAAGAAGTTGAAGAAGGGTTACATATCACTAGTATGGCAGGTACTTGGATGAGTATTGTCGAAGGATTCGGAGGACTTAGAATTAAGAATGATACACTTTCTTTTTCTCCTAAAATTCCTAAAGAATGGAAAGGGTATACCTTCAATGTAAATTTCAGAAATCAAATTCTTAAAGTAAAGATATCTCAAGAAGGAACATCGTTTACTCTTGAAGGTACTAAGGAATTATTAATTTATGTAGATGATAAGGAGTTAAGAATTTCTCCCAACAGTTTAATAACTGTTTGATATACTATTGCTTAGAATAATACAAAACTGTAATAAAAGTATTTTTTGCCCCAATCTTTTGTATAAGGCGGAGTCGAAGTGTATTGAGATAGATACATTTTATTTCTTGACTCCGCCCAAAAATAGTAATGCCTTTTATAAATATAAAGCATATAAAAAATGAAAAGTAAACTAATTATACTGTTATCCTGGTGTTTTATTATGTTAGCCCAGGCTCAGGTAGAAAAAATGGAACCTCCATTTTGGTGGAGTGCTATGCATGATAACGAACTTCAGATACTGTGCTACGGAAAAGATATTGCTAAATATAATGTAGAGAGTAAGGATATAACGATTAGTGATATTACAAAAACAGAAAACCCAAATTACCTGTTTATAACCTTGGATACTAAAGAGGTCGAAGCAGGTACAGTTTTAATTGATTTTAAAGAAAATGGTAGTGTAGTATTTTCTCAACCTTATCAATTTAAACCCAGGAGAGAAAATTCTGCAGAAAGAAAAGGATTTGATAGTAGTGATGTGATGTATTTAATCATGCCGGATCGGTTCGCAAACGGTAACCCCGAGAATGATTCTCATAAGGATACGGTAGAAAAAGCAGATCGTTCTAATCCCGGAGGGCGTCATGGAGGTGATATTCAGGGGATAATTGATCATTTGGATTATCTTAAAAACCTAGGAGTTACAGCATTATGGAGTACTCCATTGTTAGAGGATAATGAACCAACATATTCATATCATACCTATGCGCAAAGCGATTTGTATACAATAGATCCACGATATGGAACCAATGAAGACTATAAACGGTTAGCTTCAGAAATGCATAAACAGGATATGAAACTGGTTATGGATTATGTAACAAATCATTGGGGGTCTAAGCATTGGATGATAAAAGATTTACCAACTAAAGATTGGATACACCAATGGCCAGAAGGTTTCAGACGTAGTAATTATCGTATGACTACCCAGTTTGATGATAATGCTTCACAAATAGATAGTAAAGGATGTATGAACGGATGGTTTGATACTACAATGCCAGATATGAACCAAAGTAACCCTTTATTTCTTAAGTATATTACCCAAAATGCAATTTGGTGGATAGAATATGCTGATCTGGATGGTTTTAGAGTAGATACTTATTCTTATAATGATAAAGAAGGGATAGCCAAATGGACCAAAGCGATTATGGACGAATATCCTAATTTTAATATTGTAGGAGAGGTATGGATGCACAATCAGGCGCAGATAGCATACTGGCAAAAAAATAGTAAAATTGGAGCTATCGATAACTACAATTCTCACTTACCATCGGTAATGGATTTTACACTTCATGATGCTATTACAGTACTATTTAACGAAGACGAAAATTCTTGGGATAAGGGAATGATCAGGGCATATGATAACTTCACAAATGATTTTCTATACCCAGACATCAACAATATTCTATTATTTGCCGGAAACCATGATACGAATCGTATTAATGAGATATATCAAGGAGATATTGACACCTATAAAATGGTAATGACTTTGATATGTACCACTCGCGGTATACCTCAAATTTATTATGGTGATGAAATAGGTATGTTGGGCAATCGTGATAAAAAAGGAGATGGTGATATTCGCAGAGATTTTCCTGGTGGATGGCCGGGAGATACAAAAAATGCCTTTTTGTCTTCAGAAATCAAAAATGGAAGAACCAATGATCAGGAAGCATTTTACTCTTTTACGAGAAAAGTCTTAAAATGGAGACAGCAGGCAGAGGTAATTCATACTGGGAAACTATTACAATTCATTCCTTTTGATAATGTATATGTATACTTCAGGTATAATGAAGAGAAAAGCGTTATGGTAGTTATTAATAATAGCTTAAAAGACCAACAGTTAGATATTACGCGATTCAAAGAAGGTATAAAAAACTATAGTGTCGGAACCGATATTATTACTGATTCTAATATAGACATCACCGAGGATTTTAGCATATCTGCTAAAACATCAATGATATTGGAGTTAAAATAAAATATAACCACAAATAGCCATCTATAAATTTAAATAAAATGAAAAAGATAACCTTAAGTCTTGTTGTAATTGGAATTCTATTTTCCTGCGGAAAGACAACAAAAGAAGAAACTACTGTTAAAACGGAAACCGAAGCCCAAGAAGTAATAAAAGAAGGACTTCCGCCGGTTAACGATGCCATGATGGAAAACGCAGTTATTTATGAAGCTAATATTCGTCAATATTCTGAAGAAGGTACCTTTAGTGCATTTACCAAAGATATCCCTGTTCTTAAAAAATTGGGAGTTAAAGTAATATGGATAATGCCGATATATCCTATCTCTACAACCAAAAGTAAAGGATCATTAGGAAGTTATTATGCAGTATCTGATTACACAAAGGTGAATCCGGAATTTGGTACTATCGAAGACTTTAGAGCATTAGTAAAAATGGCTCATGATAACGGAATCTATGTGATTTTGGATTGGGTAGCAAATCATACAGGTTGGGATCATATTTGGTTAAAAGAACATCCCGAATATTACACCAAAGATAAAAATGGTGCTATCACACATACTGAAGGTACAGATTGGACCGATGTGGCAGATCTTAATTATGACAATAAGGAGATGCGCGAACAGATGAAAAATGATATGTTGTATTGGTTAAAAGAAGAAGGTGTAGATGGTTTTAGGTGTGATGTGGCAGGGATGGTTCCTGTAGATTTTTGGGATAAAACTGTAGCAGAATTTAAGAAGATTAAACCTGTATTTATGTTAGCCGAAGGTTGGGAACCAGAATTATTAGAAAATGCTTTTGATATGGGGTATGGATGGGATACGCATCATAAAATGAATGATATTGCACAAGGAAAAGCTAATGTTGTTGAATGGGATAAAAGAATGGCCCAGATAGATACCATGTATGCAAAAGATGATATTTTAATGAATTTTACATCAAATCATGATGAAAACTCCTGGAATGGTACTGTCGAAGAAAGAATGGGAGAAGCAAAAGAGATGCTTGCAGTACTTACATACCTTGCACCTGGTATGCCCTTGATTTATTCTGGACAGGAATATGATATGGATAAACGTCTTTTGTTTTTTGAAAAAGATACGATTATAAAAAAACAAGGCAGGTTTTTCCCTTTATATGAGAAATTAGGGGTGCTGAAAAATACAAACCCTGCATTGCATGGTGGTAAAAATGCAGCTTCATATACTCGTATTAAAACTTCTAATGATACTGGTGTATTAGCATTTTTAAGAGAAAAAGATGGTCATAAAGTGATCTTTATTGCAAATATGACGAAGCAACCCATAAAGTTTACATTGGCATATGAAGGAAAGTTTACAGATTACTTTTCAGGAGAAACAATTGAGGCATCATCTGGTACAGCATATGAATTTGCTGCATGGCAATACTTGGTTTTGATTGTAGAATAGTCAAAACCAGTAATATTAACATACAAAAAACGACTTGCTATTGCGAGTCGTTTTTATTTATCTGCAATTTGAAGTTCATTAATTTATTCTTAGCGTAATGCATGAATATGTGTTAAAATATTGCATTTTTTGTCAGTAAAAGCTGAATTTATTAACCGAAAACGTTTTAGTTTTTAGGCAAATTAGGTTATTACTACCAATAGCAATAGATTTGACTTAATGACAAAAAAAGTTAAAAATATAGCCGTACTTACTTCGGGAGGAGATGCTCCTGGAATGAATGCAGCAATCCGTGCAGTAGTTAGAGCATGTAGTTATTACGAGGTAAAATGTTATGGTATTTATAAAGGATATGAAGGCCTTATTAATAACGAAGTAGAAGAACTAAATGCACGATCTGTTCGTAATGTTATAAACAAAGGAGGAACCTTTCTTAAATCTGCCCGTTCAAAAGAATTTAGAACTATAGAAGGTAGGCAGAAAGCACATGAAAACCTGATTAAAAATAGCATTGACGCTCTTGTTGTAATAGGTGGTGATGGAAGTTTTACCGGAGCTTTGAAATTATCAGAAGAATTTAACTTTCCGGTAGTAGGTATCCCGGGAACTATCGATAATGATATTAACGGTACAGATTATACTATAGGGTACGACACGGCATTAAATACAGTAGTAGAGGCAATTGATAAGATTCGAGATACTGCAAGTTCTCATAATCGATTGTTTTTAATCGAAGTAATGGGGCGTGATGCAGGAGATATAGCTTTAAATGCAGGAATTGGAGCAGGAGCAGAGGAAATTTTGATTCCCGAAGAAGATATGGGAATAGAGCGACTTATAGAATCTTTAAGAAAAAGTAAGAAAACCGGAAAAACCTCAAGTATAATTGTGGTAGCAGAAGGAGGTAAATCTGGTAAAAATATTTTTGAATTAGGAGAATATGTTGAAGAAAATCTTAATGATTATGAAGTAAGAGTATCTGTATTAGGGCATATCCAAAGAGGCGGGCCACCAAGCTGCTATGATCGGGTACTAGCCAGTAAGCTAGGAGTAGGAGCAGTAGAAGCACTATTAGATGGTAAAAGTGAAGTAATGATCGGAATTGTTCACAAGGTTGTTACTATTGTACCTCTTAAGGATGCATTAGATAAAAGACCTCATAAACATGATGGATTAATAAAAGTAGCAGATATCACTTCTGTATAATTTTGAATAGTATAACCACAGTTAGTATAAATTAATAAAACAACTAAATTTTTAAATATGAGTACGTTAAAAATTGGAATTAACGGTTTTGGTAGAATTGGAAGAATTGCTTTTAGAATTGCTTCTAAACGTGATAATGTAGAGATAGTAGCGATTAATGACTTATTAGATGTAGCCCATTTAGCTTATTTATTAGAATATGATTCAGTACACGGAAAATTTGATGAAACTATAGAAGTTAAAAACGGTAATCTTGTAGTCAATGGAAAAGAAATTCGAGTAACCGCCGAACGTAATCCAGAAGATCTAAAATGGGGTGATGTAGGAGTAGATGTAGTTATGGACTGTACAGGGATCTTTACAACTCTGGGAACTGCCGATGCACATCTTAAGGCAGGAGCTAAGAAAGTAGTGATTTCTGCTCCGTCAAAAGATGCTCCAATGTTTGTAATGGGAGTAAATCATAATGATGTAAAAGCTTCAGATACTATTGTTTCTAATGCTTCTTGTACTACAAACTGTTTGGCTCCATTGGCAAAAGTTATCGATGATAATTTTGGTATAGAAGAAGGGTTGATGACTACAGTACACTCTGCTACAGCTACACAAGCTACTGTAGATTCTCCATCAAAAAAGAACTATAGATTAGGACGTAGTGCATTAAATAATATTATACCTTCTACTACAGGAGCTGCAGTAGCAGTTACTAAAGTAATTCCAGCTTTAAAAGGAAAATTAACAGGTATGGCATTTAGAGTACCTACAGTAGATGTTTCTGTTGTAGATCTTACTGTTAAAACTAAAAAATCAGTTTCTTATGAAGAACTCAAAGCTGTGGTAAAGAATGCTTCCGAGAATGAATTAAAAGGTATTCTTGGGTATACTGAAGAAGCTGTAGTATCTCAGGATTTTGTGGGAGAATCACAAACTTCTGTGTTTGATGCTAATGCAGGAATTGCTCTTAATGAGAATTTCTTTAAATTGATATCCTGGTATGATAATGAATATGGGTATTCTACAAAATTAGTTGATTTGTCAGAACATGTAGGGAATCTATAATTATCTGATACTTTTAAAAGTATACTACTAGCTGTCACATTGAGCATAATCGAAAAATATTGATTTCTCGATTATGCTCAAGATGATAGTCTATTAAATTCAAAAGGATGAATGATATTATGTATCCTATTTTGCTAACCATATAACAAAATTTTAAATGATTTTATTAGCCGATGGCGGTTCTACTAAATGCGATTGGATTCTTCTGGATGATGTAGGAGAAATCGTTTTTAAAACCCGTACAGAAGGGTTAAACCCTGCTGTATTCGAAAAATCTCTCCTAGAAGAAAGAGTTAGAAAAAACGACAAACTTTCTTCTTATCGAGATAAAATTGATACTGTTCATTTTTATGGAGCAGGATGCGGTACAAAAAAGCCAACAGTAATGTTAAAAAAGATTTTTGAAGATTTTTTTGTTGGTGCAGAAATTGTCGTTAAAGAAGATATGGTTGCAGCAGTATATGCCGCTACGACAGAACCTGGAATTATATGTATTTTGGGAACAGGGTCTAATAGTTGTTATTTTGATGGAGAAGATATCCATATGTCTGTTGATTCTCTGGGGTATATTCTTATGGATGAAGCTAGTGGGAACCACTTTGGAAAAAAATTGATACGCGATTATTACTATAAAAGAATGCCTCCCGAAATAGCATCAGAATTTGAAAAACGTTTTGACCTTTCTTCAGATTCAATTAAAGAAAATCTATACAAAAGAGAAAACCCTAATACATATCTAGCTTCTTTTGCAGAGTTTATTTTTACTAGTGAACGTAATGGTTATTTTTATAAAATTATTACCGAAGGTATTCAAGAGTTTATAGAGACTAGAGTATTGTGTTTCCCAGAATCACAACATGTGCCTATACATTTTATTGGTTCGATAGCTCATTTTAGTGAAGATATTATAAGAGCAGCAGTCTGGCCATATCACTTAACGGTTGGTAATATCGTAAGAAGACCAATTGATGGAATTATTGATTACTATCGCAATGAAGTAATTAAAAAAAAAACTAAAATTTAATTTAATATAGGTCAGGAATCTTTACTCAACGCTTGTTTAATTAAGTCTAATGCTCTTTCTGAATAAGAAAGCTGTAGTGCAGATTCATGGCCTTTTTCAGACATTTTACGCCATGTTTTTTGAAGAATATCAATTACTTTTTGATCGGTATGTTTAACTAGGAAACTTTCATAGTAAAACCTAAGAAAAACAAGGCAAATCACATCTTCTAAAGTTTGTGTGTCGTTATCTTTTTTTAATTTTTTCTTTTGAATCAAAAAAGATACGCGGTCAATCGTTTCTGTATCATAACCAACCTCTTTAAGAATTTCTGAAGCTTTTAATGCATGAAACTTTTTTAACTCTTCTCTCCATTTTAGATAACCAATACGATCCATTGCATAATTTTTACGAGGAATTTCCCATCTGCAAATATGCTGTGATCTAGCAGCAAGTTTAAGAGCTTCAGAAGCATTTGGTTCAAAATCTTCTATAGTATCTGTCATTCGTTGACCATAGATTAATTCTTTAGAAACAAATACATTATTTATTTTTTCTTTATTAGGGTCTTCTGCATTTGCTTTATCAATATTTTTGTAAGCCTCTGCTAGTTTAGCTATGGACATATAGGATCGTTTTTTAGTGCATTAACAAATTTAAAGTATTTGTTTAAGTAATTCCAAATCCCATTTAGAATTTTCGAAATTACTAAAGTATTAAAGTAGTATTAAAAGATATAGCACTGTTCATGATTTATCTGTGTGATAAAATTGTTAATACTTCTGTGTAAAAGTATTCTATCCCTTTACGTATTTGAGTAGGTTTTAAACTTATTTTTACTCACGAAATTTATGGGCTATATCATCATAAAATATAGTTCAGAAAATAAACTATCAGATGACAGAATATGTACTTTTAACAGATGATCAAAGTTATTTTGTTGAATATCTTATTGGCGAATTAATACTATCTAGCAGTATTAGTGAAGCGATGAAATTTAATGATGAGCATCTTGCATTAAGATTTAAGCAAATGTTACATAATTCCTGTGAATTAGTCACTAGTGTAAATACATATATTGGGTGATTTTACCTAACCACTAATCAATTTTAAAACATAATCCAGATCAGGATCTCTACCAGAGATTAAATCATCAATAGAGAATATCGTTTGCCTATCCGGGAGTACACCAGATCCTTTAGGAACGTTTTTGTCTTTTACATAATGATTGACCTTTTCCATATACATCACCATTATTATTTTGGAATTAGGAAATTCATAATATACCGGGAATTCTCCATTAGAAAAATGATATCCACCACCAGTTTCTTCTCCTACCAAAATAATATTTGAATCATTTTTAACATTTAAAGCAAAGGTAGATCCGGTAGAAAAAGTTGTTCCTCCGGCAAGCACATATACATTTCCTCTAAACCTATCTTTATCAGGAACCATAATGGCTTCCATATCATCAAAAACCAGTTTCCATCCATCGTATATAGGATGGTTGTAAAACTTATCTTTTAAAAAATGCTTTTCACTAAGATAAGTTCTGGTGACATGTTTTCGCTCAGGAACAGTAAGTGAAGCTACATATTCACTTGTTATCTGTTTAAATACATTGTTAGTTATGAATGAAAATAATTGTACTGCATTAGGTCTAAAACCTCCATCATTTTGTCGAACATCAACAACAAGATTACTAATTTTCTTTTTATTAATTTCTTTGAAAATTTTTATCAGATTTGATTTAAAAATCCTTGTATCTCCTTTAAATGAATTGACAACCAAAACAGCTGTATTTAAATCTTCTTTGTAATATACAAAAGGGGTTTTATTATTAATAAATGCATCAAAGTAGTCAAAACTATTTTCTTGTTTATGATATTTAGCAAAATAAGAATTACGTTTAGTATTTCTAAGTCTTACGGTTACAAAAGATTCTGCAGGTAAGATTTTATTTTTTTCTGCTCCGTTGGGTTCTGTATAGTCAATACTAAATTTTTTTTCAATACCATATTCATACGCAAAGTATAATCCAAATTTTAACTCTATTTCTCGGTGTTTTCGAGTGAGATTATATCCATCACTAGGTACGTATTTTTTTAGATGATGTAAAATTTCATATGCTTGTTTCCCGTTAATTCGATTAATTTTTGAACCTATCGGGATATCAAAATCTTTGGTATCTGTATAAAACTCTGTATTGACTAATTTAAGAATCAAAGGAAAATAATACTGATCTGTTTTTATAGTATTAGGAGCAAAAAACAAAAGGTGTCCATCTTTAATTTTATCTGTGACATCTAGCATGTTTTGATATAATTTTATATCAGAATCTGTTGTAGTCAAAGATTCTTTCGTAGTCTCAAAAACATCTTCTAAAGAATCTTGATCAATATATTCATACAAACTCGGGTGTCCTTTTTTAAGGATATTTTCAAAAATTTTAAAATCTTCTCTTACCGCAAGAGAATCCATGCGTTTTTGTGCAAAAAGTACACAAGTGAGTGTGCAAAAAAGTACAAAGCACTGTATTTTTTTCATTAGATAATTTTAACGATATATTATTTAATTGACTTCTTTAAATTGCCTAATGTTGCAATTTTTTGTTTTCCCAAGTGTAAAAATAATAAAATTGTTGAGTGAATTCTATGTAATATTGGGATTTAATAAAATGAGTTTAATAAAAAAAAGAGTATGACGAACATACTCTTTTTAGATTGCAAATTGCTCTATTTTTAGTTTAATTTCCGCAGTTGTCTTTTTATTTTTTTGATTGCTGATTCAATAGATTTTTCTGGTTCTATAACATTATATTCACCCCAGAATACAGGATCAGAAAACCCAGAAGCTTCATCACTTATTACGACAGAAGATTTTAACCGGTCTCTTGGCCTAACAGTTTCATTATTGATATTCTTTTTCCAATCGGTCACCGCCATTTCTACATTTAGTTTATAAGTTGAATTAAATAACTTCTTTTTCCAGTTGATTTTTATAACAAGATCAATACGTCCATAACTATAATACCATTTCCCATCCTTTTGACGATAATCAATAGTATATGATGCTTTAGTGGGGTATACTTTTGCTTTTTTTGGTTTTTTTCTAACAAACATTTTACTAACCTCTTCTTTATTACCCATATTAAGACTAAAGACTGCTTTGGTCATTGCTAATGTTTCGGCATCGATATACAATTTTCCATAGTATAAAGGTTCTTTTATGTGTGGACGTTGTTTAAAATTCAACACATAAATATATTGATCATGAATTTTTGTGGACTTATCAAAACTAAAATCATAATTATCCGTCATATTTTGGGTAAAAAGAATCTCAGGTTTTTTCATTACATCAATATAAAGTGTACTGTTAGGTCCGCCTTGTAATTTTAATGTTAGTGTATCTAATTTTTTATAATCGGCACTTTTTCTAGCTTTAAAAAGCTTAATGATATCTGTTTTTGTAGACTCATAAGGATTTTTGTAAACATCTACTACAGCCTCAGAAAGTGAAACATAGCTTCTACGTTTTTTGATAGTCTCTCGATAAAAAGCAGTCATAATACTGTTTTCATTAAGATAATTACTCCCTTTTCTCTTTATTACTTCTTCTATAAGTGCTTTTGGATCTTTTGGATCAATATTTACTTCTGATAATTCAGTGACAGAGACATTAAGTTTTATTTTTAATTCTTTACCATTAAATTTTGATAGCATAATTACCTTGTCTCTATATCCAAGGTAAGAAGCTGTTATTTTACCATTAGCCATATTTTCAGGAACTTTCAATGAAAATTTCCCTTCATCATTCGTAACTGTAGAGATATTAGTTTCATTTACTGCAATAGATGCTGATATCAGAGGGCGATTAGTCTCACTATCTAATATATATCCTTTATACTCATTATAATTGGTGTTTTTTTGAGCATCATCCTGAAAATAAGTGAATGCTTGTATATAGCCAGAGTATGAGATAGTTAGTAAAATAAACAATAGAAAAGTGGCATGTCTTTTGTGAAAAAAAATACTCTTTTTATTCATAGCTCGTTTTTTTTGGTTGTAAATTCTTTTTTGAAGAGCTTAGTCCTACATTACAAGGTAAGAAATTTTCCCGAAGAAATTCGATGTCAATACGTTAAAACAGTAGCTTTATTAAATTTCAGATTGTTTTATATATTATTAATGGTACTCGTAATGATCTCCGAACCAGTCTTTGAGTTTAATGTTTAAAATTTCTGTAGTGAAGGGTTTGGTGATATAATCATCCAAGCCTTTGGCAATAAAGCGTTCTGCATCACCAGGTAAAGCATTAGAGGTTAGTGCAATTATTGGAGGTACTTTTTTATATTTTTCACGAATTAGATTACAAGTTTGAACACCATTAAGTTCTGGGAGATTAATGTCCATTAAAATAAGATCATAATTATCTTCTTTAAACATGTTGAACGCTTGTTTTCCAGTTTTTGCTATATCTGCTGTACAACCGAGATACTTTAAAATTTGTTGTGATACTAATATATTGGTTTCAGAATCTTCTACTAACAATACATGTAAATTATATTGATGATTTTTTATATGTTTAGGAGTTTTATTTTCTTTAATTAGTATTGGTATGTTGGAGGTATTTGTTTTAAAAGTAAACCAAAAAATACTGCCTTTTCCAAGCTCACTTTTTACACCAAGTTTCCCTTCCATTAGATCTACTAATTTTTTACATATAGAGAGCCCTAACCCACTTCCTTCACCTGCTATAATTGATGCTTCGTTAAATTGACTGAAGCGATTAAAAAGTGTTTCCTGATCTTTTTTACTAATACCAACACCAGAATCGATGACCTCTACTTTAATGATTAAATGATCATTTTTTTTAGATACTGTTGAAGTATGTATTTGTACCTCTCCGCCATTAGTAAATTTTATAGCATTGCCAATAAGGTTAGAAATAATTTGAGTTAAGCGATTACCGTCTGCCATAATATTTTGAGGTAATTTTTCAGAATATTTAGGAATCAGATTAATTTTTTTAGCAGTAGCAGTGGCCAAAAAAAGATTTACATTTTGATGAATTAGCTCTTTAAAATTAATAGGAGTAGGTGATAAATCAAATTTTCCTTCTTCCATTTTTGATAAATCCAAAATCTGATTTAGAATTTCTAATAAATTATGCGAGGATTGATGAATTGTAGTAACATATTCTTTTTGAAGATCATTAAGTTTTGTAGTGTTAAAAAGTAAATCAATCATACCTATGACACCAACCATAGGAGTTCTGATTTCATGACTCATATTGGCAAGGAATTCTTGTTTAAATTTTGATGTTTTTAAGATTTGTTGATTTTTTTCTTTTAGTTTATCTAGATTTCTACCCCCAAACATAGCAAATAGACCTAAAAATAGGGGAGCTGTATCTATAATATAATGAATAGGGAAATTTCTTTGTACATAGATTATGGATTGCCACGAGAATTCAAGGTCAAGTCTAGCAATATCAATACTTGTGGCTAGAATAGGGAACGCAAACCCAAAAGATATTCCATAAAATGTATATCTAGCCGCTTCAGATTTGAACCATGATATTCGTGCCATAGTAATTAATTTGATTAAGCTCTTACGTCTTTAGTATTAAAAAACTGGCGGTACTAGGGAGAAACTTAGAGGATAATTGCTAAATATAGTTTTTTTTTGAAAATATTAAGCAATATTTTAAAGGATTATATTACAGAGGGTTTAGAGTGCTCTTAAAAAAATCCACGACAGAGGATTGCCGTGGATTTTAAACCTTACTTTTAATGATTAAATCACATTTTGAAAATTATCTTTTTTAATTTGTATCCATCAATTTTGATTAAATAGGTCTTTGGGTCAATATAATTTTGAATATAATCATCAACTTCTCCTTTGTCTAATAATCTTCCAGACATGTTGTAAAGACTATATTTAAGGCCTTGGGGAACTTCTTTTATATGTTTAAAAGTTTTTTGATCTGTAGTTTGTTGACAGGTATCATCTGCCAAAAAATTATTGATAAAAGTGATTCGTCCTTGCTCTTCTCCTTCTAATGTTACGGTTGCTGTATCATCGATATCAATAATACCATTACCTGTTAAATCACCAAGAATTATTAGACAAGCGTTTCTTACTTTAATACGTACTCCAGCTTCAAGATGTAAACTTTCTGTAATGAAAATAACACCTTCTTCAGAATTCTCGTCCAAACCATCAACTACAGTATTTTCAGTAACTGACATTAATTTATAAGAAATATCAATTTTAGTGTTAGCAAATGTTATGCTTGTTAATAACAAGGCTAATAAGGGTAGAAATTTTTTCATAAAGTTTGGTTTTTGGGGTTGAACTTAAATTTTGTAAGTAAATACCTACTTAAAATGATTTTTTATCGTTGTAAAACATAAAATCAACGACAATATACAATATTTTGTATTAAAAATGTAACTTTTTTGAGTTTAATATTGATTTTCATTTGTGATTTAGATACAAAAACCATGCACGCCCCTCTAATTACGGGTAGTTTAATAAAAACTATTTTTTTGGTTTTTTTTAACAATTTTAGAAAACAGACACTTTAATTGGTTTGATATTTAGTGAGTATTAATTTAGAATACATTTTGTCATGAGTATTCGTTTTATTCATTAGATTTATATTCTTATTCTTAAAATCTAATTATTATAAAAATGATAAAACTGTTGTTGTTTTTTCAACAATTTAGTATATGGTTTAAAATACTGTTGAATGAGCTGTCTAATAACCTAATTAGCCTTTTCTTTATTTTGGCTTTATATTTCGCTTTATGGCATTTTCCGCAAACTATAGATTTATTGTTGATTCTTAATCAAGCAGATGCTTTTTTGTTTGAAGTACCTTTATATTTTTTCTTACTTATGGTTTCAGCATTTTTGATCTGGAATATACCAAAGTATTTCTACTATTATAATTATAAGGATATCTCGTTTTCTAATCTGATTGGCTTTATCCCTAATCAACATTATAAATTTCAGGATAGAAATAAATCGGTTAGGTATCATTATCAGGTTAGAGTACATATGAGAAAAGTACTTCCAAGAATATTGGCACTTTTATTATTAATTATTTCTGCTTTAAGTATTCTTAATGCGATGAAGCTGTTTGAACTGGATAATATCTACACCAATTTTTTAGAACCAACAAATACACTTATCTACTGTATTTTTTTTCTCTTTCTTTTATTAGAACCTACTATATATAGTCATATGCAGGAATTTATTAATAAGATTCCTAAAACTAATGCTTTTATAGTACTATTGTCGGTCGGGTTGATCATTTTTATTATATCTCTGGGGACTTTAAATACTCAAACAGAAAAAGATCTAGGGAATCTTTTTCTGTCTAATTCCGCACTGGCTTTATTTTTCTTTACATTATCGTTTAACAGCTATCGTTTTTTAAAAGAATTTCCTCAAAAGCTCTTTTATGGAGTTGTCCTTTTTTCAGGTTTTATATTATTGTTTTCTTTTCTTGCACTTAATTTTATTCCAGAATGGGCCAGTAGAATAAATCCTCTTTCAATTTTGATATTATCATTATTAAGTTTATTTATGATCAGTTTTGTGTTAATTCTTTCTGGTAAAAAGCTAAAACTACCTTTGTTTTCTATAGTTGTTGTTTTATGTTTGTTTTCTTCCAGACTTTTTTCAGAAAGTTCTGATCACTATCAGCTTACTATAAAACCTTCGGGAGTAGATAGACCGGTTATGGAACATTATATGTATCAATGGATAAAAGATAGAGTTGATATCATAGAAAAAAGAGAAGGAAAGTTTCCTGTCTTTTTGGTTTCATCAGAAGGAGGCGGGTCCAGAGCTGGACTTTGGTCTTTTTTAGTACATAGTTATTTATATGAGAAGTCTAATGGAAATTATTTTGAGGAAAATTTATTATCCTTAACAGGAGCATCAGGAGGAAGTGTGGGTAATGCTATGTTTTTTGCCGAAGCACAACTTGCAATGTCTGGTAACAAAAAAGCTAATTTTAAAACTAAGCCGACTAATGGATACCCGGCCTTGAAATATAAGGCAAGTGCAGTGTATAAAGAAAATTATTTGTCTGTTTCATTACTTTCACTATTAGGTAGAGATTTATTTAAAGAGACAACTAGTTTGTTTCGTTTCAAAAATAGGGGCAAATTATTAGAAGAACAATGGAGTGATACTTACAAAAAATACTTTTCTAGAAAATCAGATGAAGATATTTTACAGAAAGAATTTTTATCTTTTTATAATAATATCACCAATAGTAAAGTGAGAATAACTCCACCACTTTTGTTTATTAATACTACACATACACAGACAGGGAACTATAATGTGATAAGTCCTGTTAAATATACTCACCTAAGACCACTTACAGGGATGCGTGATTTTATAGAAAATTTACAAAAAAACTACCCTGATAGCTCTATTGGGCTATCAACAGCAATGCGTATAAATGCAGGGTTTCCTTATATAACACCAGTGGGAGAAGTGAAAAAATCTTCTGCTTCGGATAAACAATATTCTGATCAATATGCAGATGCAGGGTATTATGATAATGTAGGAGGTATAGTGTCTAAAGGTGTTGAAGAAGTTTTTAGAAATGTATTACATGATTCTTTCCCAGAATTACAAGATAAAATCAATATTAAACATATCATTGTTGCTAATAGTGAGGAGCGTAAAATCATAAAAACACAAACGCAATTCGAAGCCCCTTTAACAACTTTGCAGAATGTAAGATATGGACACACTCAGGAAATTATCAAAAAACTAGGAAGTAAGTATATCATAAAGTTAAAACCAACCATGATTCCTCTTTCTTCTTCAGAATCTGAAAATATAGAGGAAGTTCTTATGATTAAACCAGTTTTACCACTGGGGAGATACTTGTCAACTGTAGCGGTTCGGTCTATGGAAGCAAGATTGAATAAGGTAAAACCACAATTAGATTCAATTTTAACAGTAAACTAGGACAGTTGTCATTTTTTTTTGTATTTTTGTCATAAAATATGTAATCATGAGCGCAGTATCTCCATTAGATTTTGATAGTTTTGAAAATAAAGGCTTATTACGATACCTTAATATAGACATCCCTTTACGTAACATGTATGATTTTATTGAACTATCAAGAAATGGTATAGATAAAAAGGCATTGTTACATCTTGCTAAAACTATTGGTTATGACCTTAAAGAATTGGCACAAATACTGCATATATCTGAACGTACTATCCAGCGTTATGATTTAAATAAAAAATTAGGAACAGAAGCTAGTGCTAGAGTATTACAATTGGCAAAACTATATGCCAAAGGAGAAAATATTTTTGGTGACCTTTCTCGTTTTAAAAATTGGATGGGACATCCAAGTGTGGCGTTAGCCATGAAAAAACCAAAAGAATTATTAGATACTACGTTTGGTTTTCAGTTACTTAATGAAGAATTAGTTAGAATAGAACATGGAATTTTTGCCTAATGCGAGTATATCGAATAGCTAAACAAAAATACATAAAAGATCTTACCGGAATAGGGGCAAAAACAGTAGGAGGAAGATGGAACCCTAAAGGAGTTGCTGTATTGTATACTAGTACTACAGCTGCCCTTTCGGCTCTCGAAGTACTTGCTCATTTACCTGCAGCATATTTTCCAGATGATATGTCGATTGCTACAATAGAAGTACCTGATACATTGATTACCACAATTGATATAGAAAAAATACCAGAAGATTGGAATAAAATCCCTGTGCCTATTGAGATTCAGAATTTTGCAATGCAATGGATCGTTGAAGAAGAGTTTCTAGGACTTAAAGTACCCAGTATTATAATCCCAAAAGAAAAAAACCTTCTTGTAAACCCTATGCATCCAGAGTTTGATAAGGTAAAACTTCTAGATATTGAACCATTTTGTTTTGATACGCGTTTATTAAAATAATAATAAGTATTTATATTAAATCTTATTTTTTCGTTAAAACTAAGGCTAAAATTTACTAGCACATTTCATTTTATATAAATTACATGCATGATATGCGTAACGAATCTATGGTTCAAACGTCATACATACTAATAACTAATCTTAAATTTAATAACAGAATGAGTATAAAAATGAAAAATGCTTACTTTTTAGCAGCATTTGTTCTCGCTTTTGTAAGTTGTAAAAATGAAACAAAGAATAGTGATAGCGAAAGTGAAGCTGTGGCTGAAGTAAAAAAGGTTCCTGGGATAGCTCTAGAAAATATGGATACAGATGTGAGTCCTAAAGAAGATTTCTATAACTATGTTAATGGGAGTTGGATGAAAAACACAAAAATTCCTGATGATCGTACTAGTTGGGGGGGATTTGGAGTTCTGCGTAAGTCTACAGATCAGGATGTGTTAGATATTTTAGCAAAAGCTAAAAAAAGTGGAAAATATGGTGCAGATACAGATCAGGCAAAGGCACTAGCTATTTTTGATACAAAACTAGATACAATAGCAAGAAACGAGGCTGGTATAAAACCATTACAGCCTGCATTTGATGATATTGCATCAATTAAAAATTTAACCGATTTACAAACGGTACTGGCGAAAAACCCTTCAGTTTCTTCACCATTTATGGGTATCGGTATTCAAGCAGATCTAAATAACAGTGCAATGAATGCTGTATATTTAGGAGCAAACGGATTAGGGTTACCTGATCGTGATTATTATTTAGATCAGGATGATAAGTCAAAAGAGATTCGTGAGGAATACAAAAAGCATATTGTTAAAATGCTACAAATATTGGGAGACTCAGAATCTGATGCTACTGCTTCAGCAAGTAAAATTCTTGAGCTTGAAACCAAATTGGCAGAGCCAAGATTAGATAAAGTAGAAAGAAGAGATGCTCGTAACTATAATAACCCTAGAACAATAGCAGAAGCAGATAAGATCTTATCTGCTATTGATTTCAGTAAATTGATCAGTGATCTTGGTGTTACCAAAAAGTTTGATACTATAATTATTGCTCAATTACGTTATACTAAGGCATTAGATGGATTCTTAAAGAATACACCTATCGAAGATTTAAAAACTTTGGTAAGATGGGATACTTTTAATAGTGCGACCAATCAATTAACTACAGATATAGAAAAAATTAATTGGGAGTTTTACAGTAAGTACCTAAGAGGTCAGAAAGAACAACGTCCTGCTGATGAGAGAGCTTTGGCAGTAGTTAATGGTACTGTAGGAGAGGCTTTAGGACAATTGTATGTAGATGAAAAATTTCCGCCAGAGGCTAAGGCAAAAGCAGAAAAAATGATCGCCAATGTAATCGATGCTTATAAAGCACGTATTCAGAATTTGGATTGGATGGGAGATGAAACTAAAACAAAAGCCATCGAAAAACTAAATAAATTTACAGTTAAAATAGGTTATCCAGATAAGTGGGAGGATTATTCTAAAATGGAAGTATCTGCAAATAAAACTTATTTTGAAAATATGGTAGCTGTAAATAAGTGGGCTACAGATAAAAACTACGAGGATATAGGAGAGCCAGTTGATAAAACAAAATGGGGGATGTCGCCGCAAACGGTTAATGCATATTTTAATCCACTTAATAATGAAATCGTATTTCCTGCAGCAATACTTCAACCTCCATTCTATAATTACACTGCAGATGAAGCGGTTAATTACGGAGGAATTGGAGCAGTGATAGGTCATGAAATATCTCATGCTTTTGATGATTCTGGAGCTCGTTTTGATGCAGATGGAAATCTTAAAAACTGGTGGACAGAAGATGATCTTAAGGCTTTTACAGAAAGAGGAGATGCACTAGCAGAGCAGTATAGTGCTTTAGAAGTACTAGATAGTGTATTTGTAAATGGTAAATTTACATTAGGTGAGAATATTGGAGATTTAGGAGGAGTATTAGGAGCATATGATGGACTTCAGAAGTTTTTAGCAGAAAATGGTAGACCAGAAGATATCGATGGATTTACTGCAGAACAACGTTTCTTTATGTCTTGGGCTACGGTATGGCGTACTTTAGTGCGTGATGATGCTTTAAGAACTCAAATAAAAACAGATCCACATTCTCCAGGTAAAATACGAGCTGTACAACCTTTATTAAATGTTCCTGCATTTTATGAAGCATTTGATATTAAAGAAGGAGATAAAATGTATTTAGCACCAGAAAAACGAGTGAATATTTGGTAAAATATGATATAGAGAATTTATTAAAAACCCTGCTTTATGCAGGGTTTTTATATATTATAAAGTTAATCTTCTTTAATCTCATTCATTAATAAAAACGCTTTGTTAACATATTCTTTTTCTAAAAATAAAGTGAAGTAATTTGAAGTGGAAATAACCTCAAAAACAGGAATACCTTCATAAGATAGTAACTTGAAAATATAGAAATATAAACCAATTACTTTAGAGTTATCTTCTGGTAAAGCAATAGAAATAGAGGATAAATTGTCTGCCACAGAAATACAAACTTCATTTTTGAAATGTTTTTCAACAGTTGGTTTAAGTGAAGAAGTTACTAATATATTACTCTCTTGAAAATTGCTAGAATAGGTGAAGTAAGCTTTTGTTTCGTTTTTTACACTTTCTAAAAGATTACTCTGGCTAGTTAATATACTGTTAGAATTTAGAAATGTATATTCTGTGATCCCTGATCGCACTACAATGTCACCAAGGTTTCTTAAATTATCAATATGCTTTATTTTTCTAGGATGATAACGCCTCAATGCCATTACAATAGAACCTGGTTTAACAGGTTTTTTCATGATTTTTTCCACTTTTGGTAAAAGATCAACAGCTAATGAGCTAAAATTGATAATATCCCTTGATAATGCATCCTCTAGAAAAGGCTGATGCCTTAATATATTGTGTACACAATCTGTAATCGTTTTCATTGTTATATATTTAACATTCTGTACAAATTTATGCTTTTTCTTTTAAAATATTTATTATTTGTGAGTTATTAATTAACTATGCACTGTTAAAAAACAGTAAAAGCTAGATTGATGAAAATTTTAAAATTTGGAGGAACTTCTGTAGGATCTGTTGAGAATCTTGGTATAGTAAAGGAAATTTTGATTTCAGATCAAGAAAATAAAGTTGTCGTTTGTTCTGCAATGTCTGGTGTTACAGATCAGTTAATTCGTCTGGTTGAAAATGTGAAATTTAATGATGTTGATGCTATTACAAGAAATTTACATCGATTAGAAAGTAAACACAGTGATGTTATTGATGAGCTAATCGAAGATCAGGAAACAAGAAATATTCTTAAAGATGGCTTGTCTATAATGATTACAGAAATGTTCGAGATCTCTAGTCAAGAATATTCAGAGGTTATTAATTCTAAGCTTATTACCTATGGAGAAACGCTCTTAACATATATTTTCTCAGGCTATCTAAGTTCAGTCGGAATACCTAATGTTTTATTAGATGCAAAGGAATTTATGTGTGTAGAGTCTGTTGAAAATCCAAACATAGATAAGGTTAGCGAAAAACTACATAAAATAATAGAGAATGGGATTGAGTCTTCATTGTATATTACCCAAGGATTTGTATGTAGAGATGAGGTAGGACAAATTAGTCATTTAAAAAGAGGAGGAAGTGACTATACAGCTACAATTATCGGAGCGGCATTAAATGCTTCCGAAGTACAAATATGGACAGATATAGATGGGTTACATAATAATGATCCCAGATATGTTGAAGAAACACATCCGATTTCTCACCTAACCTATAATGAAGCGGCAGAATTGGCATATTTCGGAGCTAAAATTCTTCATCCACAAACCGTTTCTCCAGTAGTGGGTAAAGATATACCGGTACTTCTTAAAAATACATTTGATCCCGAAGCTCCAGGAACCGTAATCTCTAATAAAACCTATCAAAAAGGATTAAAGGCAATTTCTGCAAAAGATGGAATTACAGCAATTAAGATCAAGTCGAATCGAATGTTGATGGCTCATGGGTATCTAAGAAGAATTTTTGAAGTCTTTGATAATTACAATACTTCAATTGATATGATAACAACTTCAGAGATTGCTATATCATTAACAATTGACGATACTAATAACCTTGATGAAATTGTAAAAGAAATTGAAGCATACGCAGAAATAACAGTAGAGCAAGATCATAGCATTATATGTATAGTAGGAGAATCAGTTATCAATGATAAAAATTCATATAAACTTTTTGAAATTTTGAATTTCATTCCTGTGCGTATGGTATCCTATGGAGGAAGTAATAATAATATATCTATTTTGGTAGATACCAAAGATAAAATACCAACACTAAAGTTTTTAAATAAAAAACTGTTTCAAACACCTTTAGAAGCAGTTGTATAATTGTTTGTTATGTAGTTTATACATAAATAAGTGGGGCGTAAGCTTAGATAATATAAGTAACATACCTCTTAATAAAGCAAAGGCCCTACTTTTCAATTTTCACTTTTTTATCATGAATAGGTTGTTTTTTCTTAAAAAATATATCTAAAGTATTTTGATACAAAATCTCAGTTTCATTTTTTAAAACTCGGCTTACCTATGTTTGCATGTGTATAAAACAGAACATATGCTAACAAAAGTTTTTGGGAGTGCTGTTTTTGGGGTCGAAGCAACATCCATTACAGTCGAGGTGAATATTGATAAAGGGATAGGGTATCATCTCGTAGGGTTACCAGACAATGCAATACGAGAAAGTAGTTATCGTATAGCAGCTGCTTTACAGAATAATGGGTATAAATTGCCAGGCAAAAAAATTACAATTAATATGGCGCCTGCAGATTTAAGAAAAGAAGGGTCAGCCTATGATCTTACTCTAGCGCTAGGGATTCTTGCTGCAAGTTCACAAATCAAAGGAAACGATATTTCAGAGTATTTAATTATGGGGGAATTATCCTTGGATGGAAGTCTGCAACCCATTAAAGGAGCCTTGCCTATTGCAATCAAAGCACGCGAAGAAGGATTTAAAGGGTTTATACTTCCAAAACAAAATGCTAAAGAAGCAGCAATAGTTGACCATCTGGAAGTGTACGGAGTAGAAAATATCAAAGAAGTAATCGATTATTTTGATGAAAAAGGAGAGCTAGAACGAACAATAGTAGACACGCGAGAAGAGTTTTATACAGCATTGGATAACCCTGAGTTTGATTTTGCAGATGTAAAAGGGCAAGAAAGTATAAAACGATGTATGGAGATTGCTGCTGCAGGAGGACATAATATCATATTAGTAGGCCCGCCAGGAAGTGGTAAAACCATGTTGAGTAAAAGATTACCCAGTATTTTACCACCGATGTCATTACAAGAAGCTCTCGAAACAACAAAAATACATAGTGTAGTAGGGCGTATTAAAGATCATGTGGGATTAATGGCGCAACGTCCCTTTCGTAGTCCACATCATACGATATCTAATGTGGCATTGGTAGGTGGTGGAAGTTACCCGCAACCAGGAGAAATTTCACTATCTCATAACGGAGTATTGTTCTTAGATGAATTACCAGAATTTAAAAGAGAAGTGCTTGAAGTAATGCGCCAGCCTCTTGAGGATAGAGAGGTAACGATCTCTAGAGCAAAATTTACCGTGACATACCCATCCAGTTTTATGTTGGTTGCCAGTATGAACCCAAGCCCAGGAGGATATTTTAATGACCCAAATGCACCTGTAACCTCTTCCCCAGCAGAGATGCAGCGTTACCTTAGTAAAATTTCAGGCCCATTATTAGACAGAATAGATATTCATATAGAAGTTACCCCCGTACCTTTTGATAAGCTTAGTGAAGAAAGGCGAGGAGAATCTAGTGTTGAAATAAGAAAACGAGTGATAAAAGCACGAGATATACAGACTCAAAGATTCACAGAGTTACAAAATATTCATTACAATGCACAGATGGGAGTGAAACAGATTCGGGAATATTGTGCCTTGGATACCGCTTCAAAAGAATTACTAAAAACCGCTATGGAACGACTAAACCTTTCTGCTAGAGCATATGATCGAATTCTAAAAGTATCCCGAACTATTGCAGATCTTGAAGGCGCAGAAACCATCCAGGGCTATCATATTTCTGAAGCAATACAATATAGAAGTCTGGATCGTGATGGATGGTTGGGATGAAAAAATAAGTGTTTTAATACCTGATAGCCTAATCTTTAATTTGTGTAAACTATGTGTCTTAACGAACAATAGATGAGTCTCATATCCTTAGTAAAAGCTTTTTTACCTTTCCAAAGGCACTAAGACACTTCGTGTCTTAGTGCCAAATAATGGCTAAAATGTACCTGATAATTTACAATATTCGATTAATGGTTTTTGAATAATATTTTAATCATTTCCATTACTTCTTTGTCTTCATTTTTGGTACCCCAAACATGAACTTTAAAACCATAGTACTTTTTTGCACTAGATTTTTTATTTAAATAATCACCAATAATCTTTTTATTACCTTTAGTTTTTATCAAAATACCTTTTTTATATTTAATTGACTTGATATCAATTTCTTTCATAGGTACATATAGTTCATCCCATACATGTATATTATAGGTAGTAGGTAAATGACTAAATTTTTTAACTCTTAATGTATCGTTTTTTATTAACATTAGTTCGTAAAAATATTTTTTGGTATCCTTACTGTTATAATGTTTCTTCAATTCATTGTTTATCTTTTTTAATTGATATTTTTCATTATATCCTTCTTCTTGAGCTAAGATATTTGATATCGAAAAGAAAAAAATAATACCGCAAACTAATTTTAAGACACTTACTTTCATTTTATTTATAATTAATTATTCTATTAACTCTATATTCCTTTGACTCTCTTTGTGTCCAATTTTTTCTTTCATCAAACTTAATATACGACCATGTAAATAGTTTGTTTTTATCTGAAATTGTGGAATATTTAATACTTTTTATATCATTCAAATTAGAATATTCAATATCCTCATAACTAAAAATATCAAATGAAAACTTTTTTAAATTGTGATTTTTATCCCAAATTAAAAAGTCTTTAGATTTGTTGATGTCAAAGTAAACATTCAGGTTTTTAATAACATCTAAACTAAATTTGATTTTTGATCTTTCATAATCATATTTTATATTGTAGACTTTAACAATATTGTTTTTTAAGAAATACTTTACTTCTTTTAAAGAGCCTAAAGAATTGTAGTTAAATTTATATAATAACCTATTTTTAATATACACACCACTTAGCTTCTCTTCTATATAACTCAATTTATAATTAAAATTTATATAATCATCAACGTCACTTCTTTTTATTCTATATTCTATTTTCGATAAAATATTATTTTGATAATTAAATAACACCTTTTCTCGAAAACTACCATTGAGACAGGCATCAAACACTATAGTTTCAATTTTTTTTCTTGATTTTAAATTTGGTATGTAATCATAGATTCCTAATATTTCATTATTTCTTTTTGTCAATTCCAGGTTTAAAAAAAACTCATACAAAGCCTTATTTAGTTTTTTTGTACTCTTATCAAAAGAGAAAGAATTAAAACAAAAAAGTAAGCAAACAGTTAAGGATAAAAGGTTGTTTTTTTTCATTTAAATTATATTGCTAAAATGTGGAGTAAACATATATAAAAATGATTGAAATATAGTATAATCAAAGTCTTTTGCAACGAGGTATGCTTAAGATTTATAAATTTTACCTATTGTTTTTTTAATGTAAAAACTGATTTTATGTTTTTTATATGTTAGTACTTGAGCCTTATATTGATGTTGATGAAACCCTATACCAGCATCTTTTTAGGGTAAGCTTCTATTAAACAAATGCTGGATGCATACGATCTTATTATTTCTGAATAGTTAGAAATAATAGTACTGTATGGTCTGTAAAATCTATAGATACTCGTTCTAACTATAATGTATTGATAAATTTATAAACTATTTCCTGTTCTTATCAACAATCGCATACGCATAATTCCGGAAATTGATATTTTTAAGAAAGTAGATACTTTAACCTTATAAATATTGATTATGTACCGAATATTTTTTCTGATTTCTATACTTGTTCTGTTAGGTTGTAACACCAATGTTGATACACAAAAACAACCTTCTAAAGATGTGAAAACTGAAGAACCAAAAGAGAACCCGATAGAACAACCTTTACAACTCACATTCGAGCAAGCCAATACATTGGTAGAATTACCATTAGCTTGCTTGCAAGTAGAATACCCTAATAAACTGGGACAAACGCTAGGAGGGAAAGAAAATATCGGAGAACCTCACGTATTACATCCTACTTTCTATGGTTGTTTTGACTGGCATTCTTCAGTCCATGGGCATTGGTCATTAGTGAAATTATTAAAAACATTTCCCGATCTGGAAAAAAAGGAAGAAGCGAAAACCAAATTACTTCAAAATATGTCTAAGAAGAATATTGAAGAAGAAATCAAATATTTTGAAGGAAAACATAACAAATCATACGAGAGAACATACGGTTGGGCCTGGTTGCTCAAACTGGCCGAAGAACTACATACCTGGGATGACCCGTTAGCAAGAGAATTAGAACAAAACCTACAACCTCTAACAGCACTCATCGTGCAACGGTATATTGATTTTCTTCCAAAACTAAAATACCCAATTAGAGTAGGAGAGCATACAAATACTGCATTCGGATTATCCTTTGCCTGGGATTATGCAAATACCTTAGAGGATCAAAAACTAAAAGACCTTATCGAAACCAGAGCAAGAGAATTTTATGCCAATGATCAAGGTTGCCCTATTGGTTGGGAGCCCAGTGGTTATGATTTTCTTTCTCCTTGTTTTGAAGAAATGGATGTAATGAGAAGAGTACTAAACAAAGAACAATTTGATAGTTGGGTTTCTACTTTTATGCCTCAACTTAAAGCCAAAAACTTTACCATTAATGTAGGAGAAGTGTCTGATCGTACCGATGGAAAATTGGTTCATTTAGATGGACTTAATTTTAGTAGAGCATGGGTGTTATATGGGCTTGCCAAACAGTATAAAGAGTATGCACATCTTTTTTCGGTAGCAAATACACATGTGAACTATTCTTTGCCTAACCTGGTTGGGGATAGTTATGAAGGAGGGCATTGGTTAGGATCATTTGCTATCTATACACTTGATGTTAATACAAAATAAATGAAGAAATTTTTTAATATAGGCCCAGGAACATGGGTGACTGCAGCTTTTATTGGTCCAGGTACAGTAACTGTATGTACATTGGCAGGAGTACAGTTTGGGTTTTCATTACTATGGGCATTGGTGTTATCTATTGTAGCTTGTGTTGTTTTACAGGAAATGGCAGCAAGATTAGGTGTAGTCACCCAAAAGGGATTAAGCGAAGTGCTAAAATCTCAATTTGATAACAAAATTGTAAGAGGAGCTCTTATTACATTAATCTTGTCAGCAATTTTTATTGGAAATGCAGCATACGAAGCCGGCAATATTAGTGGGGGAGTACTCGGGTTGTCTACAATCTTAGAATCATCAATTGGGATTTCAGAGAATTATTTGAGTATTGTGATTGGCGTGATTGCTTTTATATTATTATACATAGGTAATTATAAGGTCTTAGAACGAAGTCTAATCGTGCTGGTTTTGTTAATGAGTGTAGCTTTTATAGTAACAGCAATAGTGACCAAACCAGACATTTCTATGATCTTTAGAGGGTTTGTTCCTAACTTCTCTAGTGATAATGTACTAACCATTGTTGGTTTGATTGGGACAACAGTAGTGCCATACAATCTCTTTCTACATGCATCTATTGTTAGTGAAAAGTGGAAATCTACCGAAGACCTTCCAGAAGCAAAAAAGGATACTGTAGTTGCAATAGTGCTGGGTGGATTAGTGTCAATGGCAATTATTATTGCTGGAGCAGCTATACAAGAAGCAGAAGTGAATAATGCAGCCGACCTGGCAAAAGGGTTAGAACCGGTTTTTGGTTCAATGGCAAAATATGTACTATCTATTGGGTTATTTGCAGCCGGAATCACTTCTGCAATTACTGCACCTCTTGCAGCAGCTTATGTAGTAAAAGGATGTATGGGTTGGCAAAAAGGACTCAAAAGTAAATCCTTTAGAGCGGTATGGATGTTTATCCTTTTTTTGGGAGTTCTGTTTTCTTCCCTGGGTATAAAATCAATAGTGATTATTCGATTTGCACAGATCGCAAATGGACTCCTTTTACCAGTGATAGCAATCTTCCTTTTATGGGTAATGAACCAACAAAAAATATTAGGAAAATATACCAATTCATGGAAACAAAATCTGATTGGTTTTTTCATTCTTGTCATTACTTGCTTTTTAGGATTTAGAGGTATTTGGAAAGTAATTGAAAGTGTGTAAGAATTTACAATAGTAAATGTAGGAATATGAAAAGAATTATTCTTAATGCAGATGTGGGGGAAGAGGCAGGTTTTGATACCGAAATTATGCCCTATATCTCTTGGTGTAATATTGCATGTGGAAGCCATGCAGGAGATGCTGAAGTAATCCAAAGAACGATTGAATTAGCACTGAAGCATAATGTGAAAATTGGCGCACATCCATCATACCCTGATCGCAAAAATTTTGGAAGAACCAAAGTTGAAATGACATATGATGATTTAGTAAAAACAATAACCGAACAAATACAATTGGTAAAATCTTATACCGAAAAAACAGGAGGGAAACTACATCATGTAAAACCACATGGGGCACTTTATAACGAAGCAGTGAAAAATGAAGAAGTTGCTCGTGCAATTATTGAGTCTGTAAAAAACATCGATAAAAGTTTATCTATAGTTACTTTGAAAAATGCTAAATTATCGTATCTTTCCGGAGGAGATTTTGAGGTCAGACACGAAGCTTTTGCAGATAGAAATTATAATGATGATTTGACATTGGTTTCAAGAAAAGAAAAAGAAGCCTTGCTTACAGATCCAAAAGAAATTTTTGATCATGTAAAAAGAATGGTTTCTGAAGGGAAAGTAAAAACTAAAAAAGGAGTAGAGGTTCCGATTTTTTTTGATACGATTTGTGTGCATGGAGATAACCCAAAATCTGTTCAGATTTTAAAGTATTTGTATACAGAGTTTTCGAATTTAAATTTATTATAATGAGAAGCTCATGAAATATAAATTACAATATAAAAGATATTCTGAAAGAGCAATTTTAATAGAATGGCCTTCAGAAATTGAAGAAAATATCCTTCAAAACTTGCTTTCTTTTAAAAAATCCATACTTTCTTCTTGTAATAAACCAATTATTGAGGTAATTCCTGCATATAACTCGTTATTAATTTATTATGTGTCTACTATAGAGGATTTCTATAGTGAGGTTTTGATGCTAAAATCATTATATTCTAAAGGGTTTGATGAAACAAGGCCTGAAAGTAGACTGTGGAAAATCCCTGTGTGCTACACTACTTCTCTCGCTCAGGATTTAAAAACATTTGCAGAAAGTAAATCTCTCACTGTAGAAGAAATAATTAGGTTACATACTACTCCATTGTATACTACATATTTTATTGGCTTTTTACCTGGCTTTTTGTATTTGGGTGGTCTTGATGATCAATTGCATAATGCTAGAAAAATGACACCCTCTTTACATGTGAAAAAAGGTGCCGTGGCAATTGGTGGAAATCAGACAGGGATATATCCTATGAGTAGTCCAGGAGGATGGCATGTAATTGGGATGTGTCCTCTGGATTTTTTTAACCCCAAAATAGAAGATTGTTGTTTTATATCGTCAGGAGATAAAATTCAGTTTATATCGGTAGAAGAAAAAAAATATAACGATATAAGTGCTTCAGTTTTGGAGGGTGCTTATATACCAGAATTTGTTTGTTTATGATTGCAGATGTAGAAATAGTTAAGCCTGGACTTTTTACTACAATTCAGGATGAGGGGCGTTTTGGTTTTTCAAAATATGGAGTTCCAAAAAGTGGAGCAATGGATCAAGTGGCATTTGGATTTGCAAATTTAATATTGGGTAATGCTAAAAATGATGCGTGCATCGAATGGACGATCCAGCCTCCTGTTTTAAAATTCAGTGAAGCAACAACCATTGTTTTGACCGGTGGCGAAACCGATGCTTTTTTGAATGATCAAAAAATAGAAATGTACCGTGAGATTAAAGTCCTAAAAAATGATATTCTTAAATTAAATTCTTGTAAGAAAGGAATGTATGGATATGTAGGAATTAAAAATGGATTCCTTTCAAAAGAAGTGTTGCGTAGTAGGTCTTTTTATAAATCAATTACACCTCAATTTCGATTGGGTAAGAATGACAAAATTCCATACCAAAGTAGCGCTAATTATAAAGGTCATTTTTCTACAATTTCTCCACCTTTATTTTTAGAAAATTCAAATGCATTAGAGGTGTATAAAGGACCCGAATTTGATATGTTAAATGAGGAGCAAAAATCTAAAGTATTAGAATCTATTTTCACAATTTCTAACACTATAAATAGAATGGCAATTCAGTTAGAAGAGAAGATATCAAACACTTTGCCTTCGATTATAACATCACCTGTTTTACCAGGTACAATACAATTAACTCCATCAGGAAATTTAATTGTGTTAATGAGAGATTGTCAAACTACGGGAGGATACCCACGAATTTTACAATTAACCGAAACTGCAATCAACCACATTGCACAAAAACGAATGAAAGAAAAATGTGCTTTTAAGCTAATTGAGTTTTGAGTTAATACTTGCCCTGAGCCCTTCGGTAAACTAAGGACAAGCCTGTCGAAGACCAACAAAATTGGCAGTTTTAATTGCATTTCGACAAGCTTAATGTGACACTCAAATATCTTTTGGGTTAGTTAAAAGGTATTGTTTGAGCTCTTCGATAAACTCTGGGCAGGCCTGTTGAAGTATAATTGTTATTTCAGTCTAAATTTTTCCTCCATGTTTTTTTGATGTCCTAAGAAAATTCAACGTAAAAAATGAAGTGAATGGAACGTAAAATTAAATTTTTCAGAATCGAAATGGTTAAAATGGTGCTATATGATATTGATAGTTAATAAAGGTAAGGTTAGCAGAAATGTTTCATTTAATTTTGTGAAGATAACGATATTTTTAGTTGAACTTTCTTAGGACTAGCGTTTTTTGTTTAGTCACCCTGAGCTGAGTCGAAGGGTTGGCAATGAAAAAAAGAAAAAGAAGATATTTTGATGTAGTTGTAAAATCAAATTGAAAAGCAGGACTTCAAAATGGATTCCTGACTTAGTTCGGAATTTACAACTTCACGATTATCTATCAAAGAACAATTATTAACACTCGTTGATTTAATGTTTAGAATAGATGTTTATCATAAACAACATTTTTGCGATCTTTGTAATCTGGATTCGATGTAAGAGTTTAATTTCAAAAAACCGTCAAATTGAGTGATTTTTCATAGTGACACGGAGAAAAATTGTATCGAAATTAGGTTTTTTGATAGTTCTGTTGAGCCCTTCGGTAAACTCAGGACAAGCTTGTCGAAATACAAATTTCTATCGAAAATCACTTTGACTGACGTGAATTATGTTATATATAATTCTGTTTTGTAATGACTTGAACATGAATACCCTTATGAGCCCCTTAAAATTTCTATTTCCTGTCAAAATTGTATTCCTGATTCTTTGTTTGATCTCTTGTTATGCTATCCAGGGACAATCCACACAAGATACCATCATTGCTTCTCAATATTTCTCGAAAGGAGAAGAGTTGTTAGCCGATAGAAAGCAGGATAGTGCATTGGTATATTTCAAGAAAGCATTAACGGTATATAGGCAATCAAATGCTCAACAACGAGTGGTAGATTGCTACGATAAAATTGCTGAAGCCTACAAGGCCAATTACAATTTTGATCAAGCGATGGTGTATGCTAAAAAAGCATTAGATATTAGATTAAAAATGTATGGCGATCACCACTCTGATGTCGCCAAATCTTACAATAGTATTGGGTATATTCTTAAGGAACAGGATCAATACGAAGAGGCGATGGAGTATTATCAAAAAGCTTTAACAATTCAGTTGAATGCTTATGGAGATAAAGATCATCATGTGGCCGACTGTTATCATAATATTGGCACCATTCATCATGTATTAGCACAATATGATCAGGCCATGGAACAGTACGAAAAAGCCTTGTCGATTAGAATAAATACTTTTGGTAACAAACACCAAAAAATAGCGGATAGTTATATAGATATAGGAACGACCTATTACCATTTGGGAAAATACAATCTAGCTTTAGAGAATTACCAAAAAGCTTTAGAAATAAGAGCTCCTGTTTTTGGAGCTAATAGCCCCGAAGTAGCATTCTGTTATAATCATATAGGGAATATTTTAGATCGTTTCGATAGATATGATGATGCGTTAGAGTATCAGGAAAAGGCGTTAGCAATCATGGTAGATGTTTTTGGAAGGACCCATCTTAATGTTGCATTATGTTATGAAAGCCTTGGGACTGTGTATCGGCTTTTGGGAAAACATGATGCAGCCTTGTTGTATGATAATAAAGCCTTAACTATTCTTGTTCAGAAATTAGGAAAAACGCGTGCTAGACTAACAAATATATATACCGAGATAGGTAACATAAATTTTAAAAAAGGAAAGTACAATCAATCATTAGAATACTATCAAAAATCTTTAACAATTGAATTGAAAGTATATCCAAGACAGCACTCTTATCTTGGAGCTGATTATAATAATATTGGTAGTGTGTATCAATATAGAGGAGAGTATGAAAAGGCTTTGTTGTATTATAAAAAAGCAGTTATTAATTTTATTCATTCTTTAGGGAGAAATCATTCAGCTGTTGCACGTGCATATAATAATATAGCAAACACTTATAAAGCTAAGGAAGAATATGGGTTAGCATTAAGTTACTATCAAAAAGCACTAACAATACGAATAAATACTCAAGGAGAATACCATTCTGATACTTCGCATTCCTACTTTGATATGGGAGATCTTTATGTTTTAAAAAAAGAATATGATATTGCTTTGATGTATTATCTGAAAACCTTAAGAATTCAGATAAGTTTGTTTGGAGAAATGAATTATTATGTAAGTGATATTTATAATACAATTGCAAACCTTTATACAGAGCAAGAGAAATATGATATGGCTCTGGAGTATCTACAAAAAAGCATAACCATAAGACTTCGTACCGATGGTGATCATCATCCCAGAACAGCAAAATCGTATAACCAGATCGCAGAGGTGTATCATCAAACGAAAAAACACAAAAAAGCAATACAGTATTATGAAAAAGCTATTGCTGCCAACACCAATCTTGATAAAAAAAGTGGCGGTGCAGGTGGTTTGAATTCAGTAGGTTATATGGATCTAAATATTCTGCTAAACACTTTTTATGGTAAAGCCAGAGTATTGCAAGAGCGATTTAATGTTAATAATAATCCAAGTGACCTTAAGGAAAGTATAGTTGTCTATCAAAAAGCAGATAATTTAATGCAGGATATACGAGAATCATTGCATACCTATCAGGATAAGCTCACTTTTGCGAAGCAAGCTCAGAAAATATATGCAGGAGCTATACAAGTGCAATTGCTACTTCATCAAATTAATCAAAAGCAAGAGTCGTTGCAACAAGCTTTTTATTATGCAGAAAAAAGTAAAGCCAATACCTTAAAAGAGTTACTTGCAGAATCTAATGTAAAGAGTTTTTTGGGCTTGCCAAAAACAATCCTCGATCAGGAACAGCATCTAAAATCAGAACGCTCTTTCTGTATTTCAGAGGTTATTAAAGAACGATCCAAAGAGGTTCAGGATACAGCTAAAATCATAACCTATGAAAATAAACTATTTGATCTTGATAGAAAACAAGATTCGCTAACACAGGTTATAGAAAAAAACTATCCGAAATACTACCAGTTAAAACATCAAAACAAGATCATATCTGTTGCTGGTATCCAGGGGGAATTAAATGAGAATACGACACTGTTGGAGTTTTTTGTATCGGATAGTAGTACCTATGCATTTACGATTTCTAAAAAAGTGATACAAGTAACCACACTACACACACCAGATCTCAACAAGAATATTGAAGATTTGAGGGCTGCTATTGTTACTAAAAATACAATATTTTTTAAGACGATTTCTTATAAGTTGTACAATCAATTAATTAACCCTATAAAAGATCAGATTAAGGGAGGTCAACTTATTATCGTTCCTGATGGTTCGTTATGGCATCTTAATTTTGAATTATTATTGATTCGAGATGATGTATCATACGATCCTAAGGTATTGTCATACCTTCTTAAAGAATATGCTATAAGTTATGCCAGTTCTGCAAATCTGTTATTTGCTCCTTTTCAAAGTGGTTTACAATCTAAAAAACGGCAAGAGTGCCTTGCGTTTTCTTTTTCTGATGGTGAGATTGCAGGTGCAAAAACAATGAGTCTGGCTGCACTAAGAGCTGCTAATTATGATTTGCCGGGAACCCGTAAAGAGATCAAAGCCATCTCAGATATTATCGACGGGCAATATTATTTCGGATCACAAGCGATAGAGGCTAATTTTAAGAAAAAAGCCGGTCAATATAATATCCTGCATTTGGCATTGCATGGTGATGTAGATAATGAACATCCCGAAAATTCTAAGCTTTTATTTACCAAAGGTAACGATACTATAGAAGATAGTTATCTGTATAGTCATGAATTGTTTGCAATGAATATCCCTGCAGAGCTCACTGTGCTTAGTGCCTGTAATACCGGATCAGGAAAAATAGCCAAGGGAGAGGGGATTATGAGTCTAGGTAATGCTTTTCAGTATGCTGGAACCAAAAGTTTGTTATTGAGTAGTTGGGAAATATCGGATCAAACCACCCCTGAGCTAATGAAATTATTTTATAAGAACCTCAAAGCGGGAATGCATAAAGCCAAAGCATTACAGCAAGCTAAGCTACAATACCTCAATACAGCAAATATTAATCGAACAGATCCCTTTTATTGGGGTGGGTTCTATTTGGTTGGAGATCCGTCCCCGATTTCTTTTAAAGATAGTACAATGTTGTATTGGGTTATAGGACTAGGAGCATTAACATTACTCTGTATAGGTGTGTTCTGGTATCAGAGAAAAAAGAAAAATGTTTGATAATTGTACAACGTCTGTCACCCAGAGTCTTTTGGTAAACTTAGGAAAGGGTTAGAAAGAAGTACTACCGTTGATGTATTCTCTAATTTGTTGACTTTATATATCCTTACGTCTCATCGAGTGATTTTATCAATAGCAATAGCGGTTGATAAAATTGTATCGAGATGCAATAAAGCTTATTACTACAATTGGGTTTCGATAGCTCTGCTGAGCTTGTCGAAGTGCAATTTTTTCCATGTCATCTCGAGCGTAGTCGAGAGGATATTGCGAAAAATCACTCGACCAGACATGAAGGTTTCGGGTTATCTTACGTTGTTTCCTTTCAATGGATAAAAATTTATCTACTTTCTCGAATTGACTAATTTTGGATCAAAAAATGAAAAAATATACAATGAGTTGTACTAACAGGGGGAAAACACCCTATTTGGAGCAGGGGGTAAATACCCCTTGCAATATTTCTTGAATTTTTTTTAAGTGCTTTAATTTATTGGTAGACAGGAGTTTGATGCTGTTTGAGTGTTGTGTGATTTTTGAATGTATGGTAGGGTGTATTTGCTTTGCTGTATGTTTTTTGGATATATTAGCATCAATCTAACCTAATTTAATCTAAAAATAATATAACGTTATGGGAAAAGGTTTACCTAAAAGAAAGAAAAAGAGACCGGAAAAATGTATAACTCCAGAAGAAGCAAAAGAGCTTCAACATGTATGGTGCTGCACCAGAACACCAGAAATTGATAAGTGTATTGGATTTGAAGATACTCGAGAATTTCATTGGAGTGTTGAGGAATTACAAAAATATCTTAAATATGTAAAGAAGAAATCTAGAAAACAAGGGATCGATAATCCAGGGATTCGAATTTATTTTGGCGCTTATCCTGAGTCTAAATGTAAAAACAAGAAGGGGTATTCAACTGTCTTTTTATCACCAACAGGAGCACCCGCAGGAGAAATGGGTAAAGGCGGTGATGGTGCACCTAATAATTATGATATTGAGCCTTATAACCATGGTAATAGTGGAAATCCTCCAATTATTTATTAATGAAATTTCTTGAGATAAGCTTTCAGGTTGCTGAATTTATTGCTGCACTTGTCGGTGTAATTTGCATAATAAAATACCGTGTTGATATATTAACACGGTATTTTGTATACTATTTATGTTTAAGTTTTATAGTTGATATAGTAGGGAACTTACCTAAACTGATTCTTAAGTTTGAGGATTTATCATTTTTGAAAGACACATTTTTGGCTAAAAACGCATGGCTATACAATACTTATACTGTAATAAGTATATTATTTTTTGTGTTGTATTTTAGAGGTTATTTGAAGAGTGATAAATTTCGCAAAATTCTAGGTATACTGGCAATTTTGTTTTTCGTCTCTTCCGTTTTAGATTTTTTATTTACCGATGTCTTTTTTGTGGTGCATACTTCATTTCTAATGATTATAGGTACTTTCATAATATTAATAAGCGTATTTTTTTATTTTTTTGAAATGCTAAGAAGTGAAAAAATTCTAGAATTTAGCAAAGATTTAGTCTTTTATGTTGCGATAGGGGCTTCGGTATTTCATTTATGTGTTACTCCTCTTTTTATATATTCAAGCTACTACAAGAATTCAATTAGTTCTTATTTTGTAGAAATTCGTCAAATAATATTATATAGCGCTATTATTTTTATGTATACTTGCTTTACTATTGGCCTTGTTTTATGCTCGCGAAAGAACAAATCTTATTAATTATTTATTTTACCATTATTATTTTATTTTTTATAGTATTTGGTATTATATTTTTTGTGGCTTTTCAACGCCGAAAAAACAAACTACTTCTTGATAAACTAAAAGCAGAACAGCGTTTTGAGGATGAGATCTTTAAGTCTCGTATAGAGATCAAGGAACAGGCACTTAAAAATGTAAGTTGGGAGCTGCATGATAATATCGGGCAATTGCTATCGACTGCGGTGATGCAAATAAATATCATGGGGGCTACTATAGATGATAAAACATCAGAATCACTGCAAGATGTTAGGAAATTAGTAGGGGACAGTCTACAAGAAATACGAACCTTATCCAAAACCTTAAATCATGAGGTGATTCAAAATGTAGGATTAGAAAAGTCTATTAATGTGGAACTTAAGCGTTTTGAAAAACTCAATTTTTTAACGCCTTCACTAACGGTAAAAGGAGAAGAAGTATATGTTGATCCTAAAGATGAGATTATCCTATATCGTATCATTCAGGAATTTTTCTCTAATACCATAAAACATGCAGAAGCTTCAAACCTGGAAGTAGCCTTAGAGTATACTTCAGAAGCGCTTAATATTAGAGTTCAGGATGATGGTGTTGGTTTTGATCCAAAATCAGTTCAGGCAAATTCTGGTTTATTAAACATGAAAAGCCGTGCATCTTTGGTAAATGCAAAACTAGATTATAAATCTTCACCAGGAAAAGGAGTTTTACTTACCTTATCATATCCTATATAACTTAAAGATTGATTTAATACATTTACTTCTGGAAAAGGCAAAAAGCGAATATTGATTTAAATTATTGTTTTAAGTATATCTGTTTTCTTTATTGTTTTTGTCGTCCGTGCAACCTGTCATCCCTTAGGATAACAGGATTGGATTCATTTTAGATAGTACTCTAAATAGTGGATTCTGTTCTTCAATGTAATGACAAGCCAACTTATTTCTAAAATATACTGTTTTTTGTTATGTACTTTATAAATTTGCATTAAAACGAATAATTCTTTAATGTAAGCATTAAATGTTTGAAAAATAGGTAATTAAATAATATAAGTACACAAATAATCCAGATAAAGCGAGCTGTTCTTAACCGATATTAACCATCCAAAATATAAGTATGGCGAATTCTATCTGAAATTAATAAACAATAAAAAAAAACAGATGAAGAAAAAGACTATAGTTATTGTCGATGATCATCTTTTATTTGCACAATCACTAGAAAGTTTAATATCTAAACTTGAGAAGTATGAGGTTTTAGCAATTCTAAAAAATGGAAAAGAGCTCACTCAATACTACTTACATAAAAGAAAGACACCAGATCTTATTCTTTTGGATGTAAAAATGCCTGTGATGGATGGTGTGCAAACGATGCAATGGCTTAAAGAAAATCGACCAGATCAAAAAGTACTGGCATTAACAATGGAAGATGATGAAGAAACCATTATTAGAATGCTTAGAGCAGGAGCCAAAGGATATTTACTGAAAGATATACATCCCGAAAATTTTGAGTTTGCTATGAAGATGGTCATAGAACAAGGGTTCTATTATTCGGGTAAGATTGAAACAGCACTACGTAATTCTGAAGAAGCTGGAGGTAGTAAAAACCTACAGGAGAAATTAACAGATAAAGAACGAGTATTTTTAAAATTTGCATGCTCAGAACTTACCTATAGAGGTATCGCTGGAGAAATGGGGTTAAGCCCTAAAACAATAGAGAATTATAGAGAAACGGTGTTTAAAAAGTTAGAAGTAAAAACTAGAGTAGGCTTAGTGATTTATTGTATGAAAAATAAGCTTTTCAAGATTGAGTGAAACCCTGTTTTGAAAAGGGTGTAAAGCACATTCAAAATGGTTGGCTGAACCAATCCCACTATAGAGTGGGATCCATTTGTGGAGAAGAGGGTGTCTTTGTTTTGAAAAGCCTGCAAAGTGTATCTAATTACATTATGAAAAATCTATACCACAGTATAAGTTGTTTGTTTTTAGTGAATTATATGTGTGTTCGTTATTTTTTTGTCATTCCAATGTAGGCTGGAATCCATTTTGGCATAGTGCTATTAATAATGTGGATTCCGTTATTCAACGGAATGACATATCAACTCATCTCTATATTGTGTGAATTTTTGTCATGTACTTGTAAAGCGCATTCAAAATAGCAAGTTAAACCCATCCTAGTGTATACCTGATTTCAATGTAAGGGTTTTTGTAAGAAAATAATCTGCCTTCCTGAGTATTGCTCGTTGTTTTTTCGGTAATTGTCAAATAAATTAACATTTTAAATAGTAAATATGTTTTAAATCATGATTTTTATTGGTTGTTATCATGTTTTAAGTGTTAAATTATTATAAAAATGATACTCTGGGTAAAATAGTATTAAGTGTTGCTAGTATAGTATATTTCAGGGACTTAGAATAGAGTTAATTTTGTGCACTAACACAAAACTTAACTATCTAATGAAAACTACAAACACGTTTTTATCGATCCTAATGGGGTTGATAATTTGGCCAATTATGGGTCAACACCAAAAAGAAAAGAGTTGCTCATTCGAGGAAACTCAGCAAGAATACTACGAAGATAACCCGGAGGCTTTTGAAAAAGCTAAAGAATTTGAAAAAATACTTCAAAAACAAACCTTATTAAAAAACAGAACCCCGGCAAAGCAGCAGAGCAAACCAAAACTGTTCAGTTTAATGCAAATCAATTAAGTGCAGGATTGTATTTGGTAACTGTTAAGTTAGGAAAACGAACAAATTCGGTAAGAGTTATAGTCGAATAATCTTTAATTGAAATAGACTATTTATTTTTGACCTTAGCAGTAAGGTGTAGAACATAACGAGTGGTTTTAATCTAATACAATCCCTCTGAAATCAAATCAAGAGGGGGTGTGTAAATTCTTCAATTTTTTTAATCACCATTAAACTTAAGTTATGAATATACAAAAATCACTAGTAAAGAATACACCTTAGGATGTATTCAAAAAAAGAATGACAGTATGTGCGCTATTCAACGAAAGTATTGTTGCTAAAAGTTACAATGAGTTTTCCAATTCATTGCTTGCTTCTGCAAAAGGTGTTGATTCCCATTTATCAACAACTTCATTAACTATTAAAAATTAAATCATGAAAAATCAACTTGTCTTATTTGTAGGCTTATTTGTTTTCCAATTTGGATTTTCACAAACCAAAAATTTTTGGAAAAAAAATAGTAGCCCTATTGAAAACAAAAACATTTCTTCAACTAAGAAGATTTCAAACCAAAACACTTACCACCTTAGTGTTGAAAAATTGAAGGAAGTTTTATCTCATTGTCCTCAAAGATTCAATTCATTTGGCCAATCAAATGTCATTATCACACTTCCTACCGAACGTGGAGAATTTAAAGAATACCGCGTAAAGGAATCAAGTGTTTTACATCCGGATTTAGCTAAGAAGTTTCCAGACATTAAATCTTATGTCGCTACATCTGTTAGTGGAGAAGGTGGAGTAGTCCATTTTAGTTTGGGGTATAATAACTTTAGGGCTATGATTATGAAGCCTGATGCTACAATAACGAATATCAAACCTTCTACTAGTAATAGTAAAACGTATGTGGTTACTTCAAAAACGGAGGGATCAGCATCAATTAACTGTCAAGCAATTGATCACGCAGTCAGACCTTTTTTAGAAAAAAGTACAAAGCAAGCTGAAAAATCAAACAAAGCAAGAAAAGATGCTAATGATGGTCGTGTTAGAGTCTACCGAATGGCTATAGCAGTAACGGGAGAGTTGTCTAAAATTTATACTGATAAGGCAAACGTTACAAATGGTTCAACTCAACAAAGGAAAGCCGCAGTACTTGCCGAGTTGAATGTACTCATAACAAGAGTGAATGCGATTTACGAACGAGATCTTGGAACTACGTTTGAGTTAGTACCTAATATGGACAATTCCATTTTTCTTGACCCAGTAACTGACGGTTTTACGCATGGTAATACTTCAGCATCAGTAAATGAGGTTCAAGCTATTCTTGATGCTAAAATTGGTAACGCTAACTATGATATTGGTCATGTTTTGGATTCAGATGGGACTGGACGTGGAGCTTTAAGAGCTGTATGTGTTGATAGTAAAAAAGCTGAAGGAGCTACTGGTGCACATCCTTTCACATCTGTCAATGATTATTTCTTTGTCACATTCGTTCATGAAATAGGTCATCAATTCGGTGCTAACCATTCGTTTAACAACTCATGTGGAGGTAATCGTTTGGACGAAGGTGCCGTTGAACCAGGAGGGGGTAATACGATCATGGCATATACAGGTTGTGCTCCTAATACAGCAAATACGCAATATCTATTTTTTCATGCGAAACAAATAGATGAAATGTGGAATCATATTGTAAGTACAGCAGGTTGCGGTACAACAAAATCAATAGGTAATAGTGCGCCAGCAGCTAGTGTAGGAGGTAATTATACGATTCCAAGATCTACTCCATTTATATTAGAAGGGTCTGCTACTGATGCTAATTCAGCCGATCAACTAACGTATAGCTGGAACCAAATGGATAAGGAAATAGCTCCTATGCCTCCTCGTGCAACGTCAACTAACGGTCCTTTATTCCGTTATCAACCACCTACAACATCTCCAAAGAGATATATGCCTGACCTTTCTACCATAAAGGCTGGAAATGCTTCTTCAGAATGGGAGGTAACACCTTCTGTTTCCAGAATGATGAATTTTAGATTTACCGTAAGAGATAATCATCCGGGAGGAGGTAATACCGATTCTAAGGATGCAGTTATTACGGTAAGTGGAAATGCCGGTCCTTTTATGATCACTTCTCAAAACACTAGATTTGATGCGCCAGTAGGTTCTACGCAAACAGTAACCTGGAATGTAGCAGGAACCACAGGAAATGGGGTAAATGCAGCTACAGTAGATATTTTATTATCTACAGATGGTGGAAACACATACCCAATAACATTGGCTTCTGCGGTACCTAACGATGGTTCTCAACAAATTATAATACCAGACAATGAAGGAGGTGTAAATAGAATTATGGTAAGAGGTACGAATAATATCTTTTTTGATATTACAAATGCTAATTTTAGTATTACCAATGGAAATTTGGATCCTATGCCTACAAATTATTGTGCTGCGGGTTATCAAGGGAATAATTATATAGACGAAGTTATCTTTGGTGCTATCAATAATAAAAGTGAAAATGGTGCGTATTCTGATTTTACGAACCTGGGAACCAACATTACTAAAGGCGAGTCTGTTGCTTTAACCATTAATCCAGGAATCGATTTCTGGGATCCTAATTATTTTGGAGCTTGGATTGATTGGAATAAAGATGGAGATTTTGAAGATGCAGGTGAAGAAGTTTTATTAACAACCAATGGTGCCGGTGGTGTAACAACAACTGTTGTAGTTCCTCATACCGCAAAAAGTGGCGCGACCAGATTAAGAGTACGTTATAAAATACATACTGCCCCTGAGCCTTGTGGAACAGCAAGAACTAATGGTGATGAAGTAGAAGATTATTTTCTATTTATTAAAGGTGGAAGTTCCAATCCAACCTGTAATGATGGTATTCAGAACGGTAATGAAACCGGAGTTGATTGTGGTGGGCCTGATTGTGACCCTTGTACAGTAGACCCAACATGCAACGATGGCATTCAGAATGGTAATGAAACTGGTGTAGATTGTGGTGGGCCTGATTGTAACCCTTGTAATACAAATGTAACCTACTGTGCAGCTTCGACCACTCAAAATGCTACCTTACACATTACCAATGTTAGCTTAGGATCTATAAATAATAGTTCCACAAATGCTGCATATAATGATTTTACAAATCAGTCTACAAATCTTACTAACGGGCAAGCAACTGCATTAACGATAACCATGAATAATAATACCTGGACATATAATGCGGTAGGCGTATGGATTGACTGGAATAATAATGGAGATTTTACCGATTCGGGCGAAAAGGTATACTCTCGATTTGCTGCAGGTCCATATACAAGTACTATTACTCCACCGGCAAGTGCAGTTTCTGGGACTTCATTACGTATGAGAGTACGAGCAGGATATGGGTCTGAAGCAAAAATAACACCTTGCGGTACTGATACTTATCTTGGAGAGGTTGAAGATTATACTGTAACAGTAGGAGGGTCTACAAGCCCTACATGCACAGATGGTATACAAAATGGAAACGAGACAGGTGTAGACTGCGGAGGATCTTGCAGTCCTTGTGCTACTAATGGAACTGTGGTTTATGTGGATATGAGTGATGAAACAACAAACTCTTCAAGTACCTGGAATTTCTTTAGAATAGAAGTTGGTGATGATAATGGTTTTGGAGCGTGGTTCACTAATAATTCACTTCGATTAGTGAATTATGGAAAAAATGTTGTTTGTGAAGGAACAACTAGTAACGCTACGTTTATTGAAGAAGGAGTAGAGGTTGGTGCAGCTAGTAATTTTGTAGCCAATTCTAATAGTTTTATGGTAAGTTCATCTTCGTACACAGATTGGAGAGGTAAATCTGGTTATATAGGATTTACATTTAAAATAGGAGGAAACACACATTATGGATGGTTTTATGCTACAGTAGCTAATGATGGATTGTCATACATTATTAAAGATTATGCATATAATACTACAGCAGATCAAGGTTTACTTACAAAAAGACCAACTAGGCAAAAAGAGAGAACCTCAGAAAATAGGGTTAGTATATACCCTAATCCATTTGAAGAAACCGTTACCATAGATGTATCAAGATTAGAAAGCGATACATTTACAATAACCGTATATAATTTATTAGGAAAAGAATTGATCAATGAAGAGTATAGCAAAAATCCAGGTACAATACTATTAGGAGATAAAATAAAATCATCTGGAAATTATTTTGTAAAAATACAAGCTAATAAACATACAGAAACCTTAAGGCTTATTAAGTTTTAGTATAAAGCTAAATCCTAAGTAGTCAAAACTCGGGATTTGAAAAAATAAGGCCTTTAATTGTTGATGAAGGGTCTTGTTTTTAAACTAAATCTTCACAAATAGATTTTTTGATTTTTTCTAAAAATGCTTTGAAGATAGCCATCTTTTTTAGGTTGAATCAAAAAAAGCAAGAAGAGTTCATTATAAAAAAATAATTTAGTATTTGTATTTCACAAAAATATTTTCCTATATTTGAACACATAAATGAATACTAGAAACATAAATATTAATACAGTCATTAGTATTGAAGTGATTATTTCACTTCGATAAGGGATATATTAATACTATATATGATATTAAAATCCCTTTACTTGAGTAAAGGGATTTTTTTTTGTATAAAAGGTATTAAGATTAGAATCTAAAATTAATTCTAAAAAGTAGAAATGAGAATATTTAGCAATATAATTAGTGATGTCATTGTCATTATTGTGATTATTTCACCATGATGAAGGGACATTATTGTATAAAAATAAATACAGACTCCCTTCAGAAAATGAAGGGAGTTTTTTTATATATATAATGAATACTCAAATAAAATTATCAAATAGTGATTGTAAATTTTCAAAATATAAGTTATTGTAAATCAGGTAATAATGCTCGTAAATCTACTATTGGATATTGTAAGGGTATTGAATAATGTATATGTGTTTAGCTGTAACAAAATAATTTTATACTGTGGTTTATTTAATCTGATACAGATATCACAATATAAAAGTTAAAATTTTAAATAATTCGTAAAAACTGACATTTAAATAACGAAATGAGCATCAATAAATATAGTAAACAAGTCACTCAAGATGACACACAACCAGCCGCACAAGCCATGCTTCATGCAATTGGTTTAACTGATGAAGATTTTAATAAACCACTGGTTGGAATTGCCAGTACAGGTTATGAAGGGAACCCTTGTAACATGCACCTTAATGATCTTGCTAAATTGGTAAAGCAAGGAACTCTAGAAGAGGATGTCGTTGGACTTATATTTAATACTATCGGAGTAAGTGATGGGATCTCTATGGGAACACCAGGAATGCGTTTTTCATTACCATCTCGTGATGTAATTGCAGATTCTATGGAGACGGTAGTACAGGCAATGTCTTATGATGGAATGGTAACCGTTGTTGGCTGTGATAAAAATATGCCGGGTGCATTAATGGCAATGCTAAGATTAGACCGCCCTTCGATTTTAGTTTACGGAGGAACCATAGCATCTGGACGTCATGAAGGTAAAAAACTGGATGTAGTTTCTGCTTTTGAAGCCTGGGGAGAAAAAGTAGCAGGAACAATAACACAAACAGAGTACAAAAGTGTTATAGAGAAAGCATGCCCGGGCGCAGGAGCTTGTGGAGGCATGTATACCGCAAATACAATGGCCTCTGCAATTGAAGCGTTAGGAATGTCTTTACCGTATAATTCTTCGAATCCTGCAATAAGTAAAAATAAAGAAGAAGAAAGTATCCAGGCTGGTCGTGCCATGCGAATACTACTAGAAAAAGATATCAAACCCAAAGATATAGTAACCAGGAAATCACTCGAAAATGCAATACGCTTAGTAACCATACTTGGTGGTTCTACGAATGCAGTGTTGCACTTCTTGGCAATTGCCAGGGCTGCTGATGTAGATTTTACATTAGCAGATTTTCAGAGAATTAGTGATGAAACTCCGTTTTTGGCAGATCTTAAGCCAAGTGGGAAATACCTTATGGAAGATGTGCATGAAGTTGGAGGAATTCCAGCCGTGTTAAAATATCTTTTAAAGAAAGGTTTACTACATGGAGATTGCTTAACCGTTACCGGAAAAACAATTGCAGAAAACTTATTAGATGTTCCTGATCTTGCAGAAGGGCAGGATGTTATCAAGCCAATAGAGAATCCAATTAAACCAACAGGACACCTTAGAATCATGTTTGGTAATCTCGCTGAAGATGGATGTGTTGCAAAAATTACAGGTAAAGAAGGATTGCGGTTTCAAGGAAAAGCCAAAGTTTTTGATGGAGAATATGATGCTAATGATGGAATCAGAGATGGAAAAGTAGAAAAAGGCGATGTGGTCGTCATACGATACGAAGGTCCAAAAGGAGGACCGGGAATGCCAGAAATGTTGAAGCCTACCGCTGCGATTATGGGAGCTGGTTTGGGTAAAGATGTAGCCTTAATTACAGATGGAAGATTTTCGGGAGGAACGCATGGTTTTGTTGTTGGACATATTACCCCCGAAGCACAAGAAGGAGGCCTGATCGCTTTAGTAAAAGATGGAGATATCATTACTATTGATGCAGAGACAAACTCAATCACAGTGGCTATTGATACTGCTGAAATTGAAAAAAGAAGAGCTTCTTGGGTACAACCAGCATTAAAATTTAATAAAGGAGTATTGTACAAATATGCGCATACAGTATCCTCTGCATCAGAGGGATGTGTAACTGATGAGTTCTAAAAATACTCCAATGTATAGCATTGGTTTCGAATGAATTGTCATTCTAATGAAGGCCGAAAATAAAAAAACAGCATGTAATGCTGAGAATTAATAAAATGTTATCTGGCGTAGACCAGAACTAAAAAAGTCTAGACTCTAGTTTCTAAAAGTCTAGCCTCTAAAATAGGAGTGTATGGAAACACAAACGCAAACGTTAAAAAAAGAAACCAAAACATCAACAGTGAGTATGACAGGAGCAGAGGCGGTGATTCGATGTTTATTGGAAGAAGGAGTAGATTTAATTTATGGATATCCCGGTGGAGCCATAATGCCGGTCTATGATGAGTTATATAAATTCCAAGATCAATTGCATCATGTATTAACCAGGCACGAACAAGGAGCAACCCATGCGGCACAGGGATATGCAAGGGCGAGTGGTAAAGTTGGAGTGGCAATTGCTACTTCGGGACCCGGAGCAACTAATTTTGTGACCGGAATTGCAGATGCACAAATAGATTCTACACCTATGGTGTGTATTACTGGTCAGGTAGGATCTCACTTACTGGGGTCAGATGCATTTCAGGAAACCGATATCATAGGGATCTCTACTCCAATCACCAAATGGAACCATCAGATTACCAAAGCCGAAGATATTCCTGCGGTATTAGCAAAAGCTTTTTATGTTGCTCGCTCTGGTCGACCAGGTCCTGTATTAATTGATATTACAAAAGACGCGCAGTTTGGCGAGTTAGATTTTACATATGAAAAATGTAAAGGTGTACGTAGTTATAAGCCAGTACCAGAAACAGATCCAAAAAGCCTTGAAGAAGCAGCTAAACTGATCAATGAGGCAAAAAAACCAATGATTGTATTTGGTCAGGGAGTAATCCTTGGAGAAGCAGAAGAAGAGTTGAAAAACTTTATAGAGAAATCAGGAATCCCATCAGCATGGACCATTTTGGGGCTTTCTGCATTGCCAACAAAACACCTCCTTAATGTAGGGATGGTAGGTATGCATGGTAATTATGGTCCTAATAAACTAACGAATGAATGTGATTTGTTATTGGCAATCGGAATGCGTTTTGATGATAGAGTGACTGGCAATTTAGAAACCTATGCCAAACAAGCAAAAGTTATACATTTTGAGATTGATCCTGCAGAGGTAAATAAAAATGTGAAAGCTGATATTGCAGTAATGGGTAATGTTAAGAATACATTATCACAGATACTTCCGATGGTAGAATCAAAGTCTCATGATTCATGGGTACAACAATATAAAGATTATGATACAATTGAGTATGATAAAGTAATCAAAGAAGAGTTGTATCCTAGTAGTGAAGGCTTGTCTATGGGTGAAGTACTTAGAGGAATTAATGAAGAAACCAAAGGAGATGCAGTGATTGTATCTGATGTAGGACAACATCAAATGATGGCCTGTCGATATGCCGAGTTTACTAAATCTAAGAGTAATATTACTTCAGGAGGTTTAGGAACAATGGGATTTGCATTACCTGCAGCGATTGGTGCAAAAATGGGAGCTCCAGATAGAGAAGTAGTAGCGATTATTGGAGATGGTGGCTACCAGATGACAATACAGGAGTTGGGTACAATTTTTCAGACCAAAGTACCTGTAAAGGTTGTTGTCTTAAATAATAGTTTTCTAGGAATGGTACGTCAATGGCAACAACTATTTTTTGATAAACGATATGCTTCTACAGAGATGGTAAATCCAGATTTTGTAAAAATAGCAGAAGGATATCATATTAAATCTACCAGAGTTACCAAAAGAGAGCATTTACAAAAAGCCATTACAGAGATGATAGCTTCAACAGAATCATATTTTTTAGAAGTATGTGTAGAGAAAGAAAATAATGTGTTTCCGATGATTCCTACAGGGGCATCAGTTTCAGATGTAAGATTAGAATAATAGGGTTTTTACTGTTCCAGTATATGCTGGATTTATAAAATGATACAATGCATTAATAATGAAAAAAGAAAATTATACCATATCGGTGTATACCGAAAATAATATAGGATTGTTGAACAGGATTTCGGCAATATTTTTAAGACGTCATATCAACCTTGAAAGCTTTACTGCTTCGGTATCCGAGATTAAAGATGTATTTCGTTTTACTATCGTGGCATGTATAACCGAAGAACAGGTGAAAAAGATTATCGGACAGATAGAAAAGCAGATAGAAGTGATTAAAGCTTTTTATCATAAAGACGATGAGACGATTTACCAGGAAACGGCTTTGTTTAAGATTGCTTCAAAATTATTATTTGAAGAACGTAAAATCCAGAATGTAATAAAAGACAGTAATGCTAATATCGTTACTGTAACTCCAGAATTTTTTGTATTAGAAAAAACAGGACGACGCAGAGATGTTGAAGCATTGTATGATCAATTAGAACCTTATGGTTTAATGCAATTTGTGCGTTCGGGTAGGATTTCAATAACAAAAGAAAAGATGCATATTTCTAATATATTAGAAAATTTTGGAATGGAAACCGTGTAAGGGATAGCAGTGGTATCCTTTTTGGTTGAATCCTTCGATAAAATCAGTATATAACTTAGGATGATAACCAAAAAGATATAACGAATAGCCCGACCCTGAATTTGGTTCAGGGATACACCATAAAAATCAAAACAACTAAAAATAAAATTAAATCAAATTTCCTAACGGAAATCACAACAAATTAAGAAAGAAATGGCAAATTACTTTAATACGCTATCATTAAGAGATCAACTAACACAACTAGGAAAATGTAGATTTATGGATGCCGAAGAGTTTACGGCAGGAGTAGATCCACTAAAAGGGAAAAAAATGGTTATCGTTGGGTGTGGAGCCCAGGGACTTAACCAAGGGTTAAATATGAGAGACTCTGGTTTGGATATTTCGTATGCACTTCGTGAAGCAGCAATCAAAGAAAAAAGACAATCTTTCAAAAATGCATCTGATAACGGATTCAATGTAGGGACTTATGAAGAATTGATTCCTAATGCTGATGTTGTTATTAACCTGACACCAGATAAACAACATACTCAAGTGGTAAATACAGTAATGCCATTAATGAAAAAAGGAGCAACGTTGTCATACTCACATGGGTTTAATATTGTAGAAGAAGGTATGGAAGTGAGAGATGATCTTACAGTGATCATGGTAGCTCCAAAATGCCCCGGATCAGAAGTGAGAGAAGAATATAAAAGAGGGTTTGGAGTACCGACATTAATAGCGGTACATCCAGAAAATGATCCTCAAGGGCATGGTTTGGTTCAGGCAAAAGCATATGCAGCAGGAACAGGGGGACATCGAGCAGGAGTGTTAGAATCTTCTTTTGTAGCTGAAGTAAAATCTGATCTTATGGGGGAACAGACGATTCTATGTGGATTACTGCAAACCGGATCTATTTTATGTTTTGACAAAATGATAGAAAAAGGAATAGATCCAGGATATGCTTCAAAACTAATTCAATATGGTTGGGAAACTATTACTGAGGGAATGAAGTATGGCGGAATCACAAATATGATGGATCGATTATCAAACCGATCAAAAATAAAAGCATTTGAACTTTCTGAAGAATTAAAGGAAATCATGCGTCCGTTATTTCGTAAACATATGGATGACATTATGCAAGGGCATTTTTCAAAAACGATGATGGAAGACTGGGCAAATGATGATAAAAACTTATTATCCTGGAGGGCAGCAACAGGGGAGACCGCATTCGAGAAAACTCCGGCAGGAGATGTGGAAATTTCTGAACAAGAATTCTATGATAATGGAGTATTAATGGTAGCTATGGTAAGAGCAGGAGTTGAACTAGCTTTTGAGGCGATGACAGATTCTGGAATCATTGAAGAATCAGCATATTATGAATCGTTGCATGAAACTCCGCTTATAGCTAATACGATTGCACGTAAGAAATTGTTTGAGATGAATCGAGTGATCTCTGATACTGCAGAATATGGTTGTTATTTATTTGATCATGCATGTAAGCCTTTACTAGCAGATTTTATGAAAAAAATAGATACCGATGTTATCGGAAAAGCATACGATGAAGGAAAAGATAAGGGAGTGGATAATGCTAAATTGATAGAAGTGAATGAAAAATTAAGAAATCATCCTATAGAAGTTGTTGGAGCTCGCTTAAGAGCATCGATGACAGCAATGAAACCGATAGTATAATATATTAAATTTTGTAGGCCAGATCTGTTGAAGTTTTGAGATGTGTATTGTGTAATCTTTGATGGGTCTGAGCCAGCAAAAATATACCGGTTTAACTTTGAAATCGGTATAATATAAAAAAAGAGCGTAAACTTAAATTATGAGTACCATAACCACGACATATTTTCCTGAATTAGAGGATATCCAGAAGGCAGCTTCAACAATAAAAGAAGTGGCTATGGTTACTCCTCTTATGAATAGTATTCGGTATTCTCGCAGATATGATGCTAATATTTTATTGAAACGAGAAGATCTTCAGCGTGTTCGTTCCTATAAAATTAGAGGTGCTTTTAATAAAATAAGTTCACTTACCAAAGAAGAATTAGCAAAAGGAGTTGTTTGTGCCAGTGCAGGAAATCATGCACAAGGAGTAGCATTTGCTTGCCATCATTTGGGAATAGAAGGTACAGTTTATATGCCTTCGGTAACACCAAAACAAAAGATAGCACAAACAAAAATGTTTGGAGGTGATTATGTAAAGATTGTTTTGGAAGGCGATACATTTGATGATTCGTATAAAGCAGCAATGGCAACCTGTACTTCTGAAGGAAAGACGTTTGTTCACCCTTTCGAAGATCCAAAAACTATAGAAGGCCAAGGAACAATAGGGCTCGAAATTTTTAAACAAACAGATGTACCTATTGATTATATTTTTGTTGCTATTGGAGGAGGAGGATTGGCTTCAGGATTATGTGGAGCAATGAAAGCCTTGTCCCCAAAAACAAAAATTATTGGTATTGAACCAGAAGGAGCACCTTCTATGTTATCATCTATCCAGAATAATAAGAATACAGAGATTTTTAATATTGATAAATTTATTGATGGTGCAGCAGTTCAGAAAGTAGGAGATCTTAATTTTGATATTTGTAAAGATTACCTGTCTGATATGTATACTGTTCCAGAGGGATTGGTGTGCCAGACTATTTTAGATTTATATAATAGAGATGCTATTGTGGTAGAACCCGCAGGTGCGCTAACCTTGGCTGCTCTAGAATTTTATAAAGATAAAATCAAAGGTAAAAATGTAGTTTGCATTGTGAGTGGTAGTAATAATGATATTACCCGTACTGCAGAAATTAAAGAAAGAGCATTGTTATATGCAGACCTAAAACATTATTTCATAGTTCGTTTCCCGCAGAGAGCAGGAGCATTAAAACAATTTGTTGGAGAAGTACTAGGGCCGAATGATGATATCACTCATTTCGAATATTCAAAAAAATCAAGTAGAGAAAATGGCCCGGCAGTAGTTGGGATTGAATTAAAAGATAAGAAAGATCTTGAGCCTTTGGTGTCCAGAATGAAGGCCCTTAATTTCTTTGGGGATTATCTAAATGATAAACCTGATCTGTTTCAGTTTTTGATATGATTTGATAGAAGTAGTATTCTGTTTAATCTACCTACTTTATTATAAAGTTTTTTTTATGGATCTCAACAGGTTTGTATTCAATAGGTTATGGTGTTTTTTATATTTTTTTTAACAAAAAAATATAATATTTAGCACTTTGTCGATATATTTACACACTTAAACGATAAAAACTAAATCTATTATGAAAAAAATTTTACTTTTTACTGCAGTTGCATTATTAGGTCTAACCGCTACACATGCTCAAGTTAAATTTGGTTTTGGTGTTGGTTATGCTGTTCCTTCTGGTGATGTCGCTGATATCACAGATGGAGGTTTTTCTGGCTATCTTGAACTAGGATATGGAATAACAGAAAATATTGATGTTTCTCTTCTTTATCAAGGTGATCTTTTATTAGGCGAAGACTTAAATAATATTGGCTATGAGATAGGCAATGTTTTTATAAGTTCTTTTATAGCAAATGGCAGATATTTTTTAAATGATGATGGCTTTAGACCATATGTTGGTTTTGGTATGGGATTGGCATCGGTTAGTCAGGCGAACTATGCTTTAGGAGATGGTAATGCACTGGGAGGTTTTGATACTGAGACGAATTTTGTTGTTCGTCCATCTTTAGGTTTTAAATATGGAATATTGAATATTAATGCCGCTTATTTAAATGCAGGAAAAATAGGAGAAGGTGATGAAAAGAATACAGTAAGTGATTTTTCATTTAATGTAGGGCTTTTGTTTACTTTTGGAGGAAAGTAAAATAACAGCTCAAAAATAAAAATTTAAAAAGACGATCTTCTCAGATCGTCTTTTTTTGTTAGTAACCTAATATTTAGAATGTTAAATTTTATGGGATTACCATAACAAGAAACAATAAACAACTACATTATAAATAGCTATACCCCCCTTTAATAAACCGTTTTTTGCCTAATGATTGATCATCACATTCTTAATAGTTTTGTTCACGATATGTATTTCCGGAAAAAGCATAATCATTAAAACAAAAACTTTTAAAACTATTAATTATGAAAACCTTAAACAATTTAAAAATGTATTTAGTGCTAATAGGTTTAGCATTATGTATTGGGTCATGTGAAAAATCTGAACTAAATGTTGAAACTCCAGTTATAGAACAAGAAGAAGGATTTAAAAGTCTAACGGAAAATAGTGACTCTAAATTAGAGAACCTAAGTGATGAAAAACCTATTTTTCATATGAAATATAGGGGCGATTTAACTGAGAAAGAAGTTAATGCGAGATTTGCTAAAGACGCAGGGGTATTTATGAAAGAATACAAAAAAAAGAACAAAGGAGTTAGTACAGAATGGTTTTATAGAATAGTAACTCATACAGGTACTCAAACCAATAATGATACCGATGCAAAAGTACGGGTCAGAGTCCAGTTTAAAACAAACAAAGGCAACTTAAATGCAGGTTGGAAGGATTTGAATAACCCTGGTGATGACAGAGAAAAAGGAGATTGGGATTTTTATATCCTAAGGACTGCATACCCGGGTCAAGCTGTAAGTTGGGTAGAAGTAGATCGAGCCTGTCTTGCTTTACAAGGTAAAGATGGATGGTTTGTAACGCATTTTTATGCACAAGTATATTCATCTATTCAATCAATTTCTTCAAGCGGATATTCTAGAATTATATCAACTCCAAATGTTTGGTTAGATAATAGTACGAGTAGTGGATGGGATTACTACTGTAATGGTAATGATGTCGGTAGGCTAAACTTTTAAATAAGTTGCTTAAATAGTATAATGGGGCTGAAAAGGGAAATCTAAGACATAATTGTCAGTTTGACATTGAAACTTTATTTTTCTAACAGCCTCATTTATTTTTATAAATAATTTAGAACTTCAGTATAAAGAAGTATATTCTTAATATACTTTCAGATAGTAAAGATGTTGTTTTTTATTAGACTTAAGAGAACAGTCCCTGGGTAAGAATTAAAAATTTAAGCCATTTATGTATTTCTAAAGTTTCATATTAATAATAAAAGTAGCATAATTTTAAAAAAACCTTAAAAATTTACTGGATTTTGCAGTTTATGTGTCCGAGTATTAATTTTTTATGTAATATTGTATCATCTAGTTAACGAAAGGGGCTACGGCCGACGATTTAGAGTTACTATTATGAAAACGGCAAATTACATATCTACAGAGAGTAAAGTTCAATATTTGAACAGTTTAGGAAATACAACTATTCCAGCACGCCGCTTTCGTCGCCCCTTGGGGGTCTAATATTCTTTTGAAGTAGGTGCGTCCTACTTCCCCTAGAGACATCGAATCCATTTTTAGAAAAACTGAATTTTTAAATTTTGTTGTTCAAACAACATATTTAAAGTATTTGGTAGTAATTCTTATCACGCCAAATAGCGAGATATGATTCGCACATCAGCTTGGATTCAGAAAAATCAACACTAATTTTAATAGTAATATCATTTACACTTTGAATTCGCTATAAAGCAAAATCAACTATTTTTTGTTTATGCGAAAAAGAAAAATTAAGCATAGCATTAGCTACGGTTTGTTTTTATGATGAAGTAGAAACTAAAAAGACCATTTTATTATGGTGAATTCAAAGTGTAAATGATATGAAGCTTCTTTAATAAGCGGAATTCGTTTATGGAAAAGGTAAAAATAATAATCGCCAACAAAAATCATTTTCGCTATGCAAAAGAAATATGCGAGGTGATATCCGACTCTGCCAAAGTAAGAGGAACCGGTATTGCTAAACGTACCCCAGAATATATACAAACTAAGATTCAGAATAGAAATGCAATTATTGCTATGTCAGGCAATCAATTTGCAGGATTCTGTTATATCGAAATCTGGGGTAATGAAAAACATGTAGCACATTCTGGTCTAATAGTACATCCCGATTTTAGAAATCAAGGCCTGGCAAAAAAAATCAAAGAATTCACATTCAATTATTCTTTGAAAAAATTTCCAATGGCTAAAGTATTTGGCATCACAACAGGACTGGCTGTAATGAAAATCAATTCTGATTTAGGATATAAACCCGTTACGTTTTCAGAATTAACAAATGATCCTAAGTTTTGGGCAGGGTGTAAAACATGTACAAATTATGATATTCTAACATCTAAAGAACATAAAATGTGTTTGTGTACCGGTATGCTATATGACCCTTTGCAGAAAGTAAAGAAAAAAGAAAAATGGTACGATAAAAAGGTACTAAAAAGATTAAAAAACATTAAACAAACGATGCTTGCAAGCAATAAACAATTGTTGTTATGGAAAAAGTAGTATTAGCATATAGCGGGGGACTGGATACCTCATATTGCGTAAAATATCTAATTCATGAAAAAAACTTGGCTGTACATACCATTTTGGTAAACACAGGTGGTTTTTCTGAAAAAGAACTAAAGGAGACAGAAAAAAGAGCATATGAGTTGGGAAGCTCATCTCATGTAAATAAAACTATTCTAAACGAGTTTTATGAAAAAGCGATTAAGTATTTGATTTATGGTAATGTATTAAAAAATAATACGTATCCACTTTCAGTAAGTGCCGAACGAATTTTTCAGGCTATAGAGGTTATTAAATATGCCAAAAAAGTAGGAGCAAAGTATATTGCTCATGGTAGTACTGGGGCAGGAAATGATCAGATAAGATTTGATGTGATTTTCCAAACATTAGCTCCAGAGATCGAAATTATTACACCGATTAGAGATTTAAAACTATCTCGTCAGGCAGAAGTAGAATATTTAGAAAAACATGGTGTTCACTATAGTTGGGAAAAAGCACAGTATTCTATCAATAAAGGTATTTGGGGAACTAGTGTAGGAGGAAAAGAAACACTCACTTCACAAAACGCATTACCAGAAACAGCATACCCTAGTCAACTTCAAAAAGAAAAAGAAGAAACAATCACATTAAATTTCGAAAAAGGAGAACTCGTAGGGTTAGATGGAGTGATGGATATCCCAGTGAATAACATCCAAAAATTGGAAGAACTAGCCAGTGCTTTTGCTATTGGCAGGGATACCCATGTCGGAGATACAATTATTGGGATTAAAGGAAGAGTAGGATTTGAAGCGGCAGCACCAATGATAATCATTAAAGCTCACCATCTTTTAGAGAAGCATGTTTTAACTAAGTGGCAGCAGTATTGGAAAGAACAATTAGCCAACTGGTACGGTATGTTGTTACATGAAGGGAATTACCTGGATCCTGTAATGAGAAATATTGAAGTGTTTATGGAAGACTCTCAAAAATCAGTAACAGGAGAGGTAAAAGTGAAATTGAAACCTTATCATTTTACCCTAGAAGGAATCGAATCAGATTTTGATATGATGAAATCTGATTTTGGGCAGTATGGGGAGATGAATAATTTCTGGACATCTGATGATGCTAAAGGTTTTATAAAAATCTATGGTAATGCCAATAAGATATATCATAATGTAAACCCAAGTGAATCATGATACAAGTAGGAATAATAGGAGGATCAGGATATACAGCTGGAGAACTGTTAAGGCTGTTAGTTCATCACCCAGAAGTAAAGCTGGATTTTGTCTATAGCACAACAAATGCAGGTGTATTGATTCATAAACAACATCCTGATTTGATAGGAGAAATAGATCTTAAGTTCACAGATACTATAAATCCAAATGTCGATGTATTGTTTTTGTGTCTGGGGCATGGTAGATCAAGATCATTTTTAGAAACCAATACGTTTTCAAAAATGACTAAAGTAATTGATTTGGGAAATGATTTTAGATTGAATGATGACCAGAAATTTCTGGGAAGAGATTTTGTATACGGTTTGCCAGAATTAGAAAAAGAGAAGATTAGATCAGCAAAGAACATTGCAAATCCAGGATGTTTTGCTACTGCCATTCAGTTAGGGTTATTACCATTGGCTTTTGCAGGTAAACTTAAGGATACAATACATATTAATGCTACTACAGGAAGCACAGGAGCAGGCGTGATACCAGGAGGAACCACTCATTTTAGCTGGAGAGATAATAATTTTTCTAGTTATAAAGTATTCTCGCATCAGCACTTGGGAGAGATTAAACAAAGTCTTAAACAAGAACAAAATGATTTTGAAGTTCCGGTTTTCTTTATTCCTAATAGAGGAAATTTTAGTAAAGGAATTTATGCTACTATGTATACAGAATATAAAGGCAGCGAAGAAGAAGCAAAAGAACTGTATAGATCGTATTATAAAAAGGCTGAGTTTACTGTGATTTCTGATGAAGAAATTCATTTGAAACAAGTAGTAAACACGAATAAATGTATACTACACATTAGTAAGAAAAATGGGATGTTACTTATCACGTCAGTAATCGATAACTTGATTAAAGGAGCATCTGGACAAGCCATTCATAATATGAATTTAATGTTGGGATTAAAAGAGAAAACAGGATTAGAATTAAAGGCAAGTGCGTTTTAGTAAAAGGATTTCATATTGAAATAAAAGTATAAAAAAATAATATGAACACAATAACAATTATAGGAGGAGGAAACTTAGGCAAATCAATAATTTCTGGATTGGTTAATAGTGATTTGTTTGAAGCTGCTGATATTACAGTAGTAGATAAGTCAAAATATAACCTGAAAGAGGTTGAAGAAAAACTAGGTGTATCTACATCGCAAAATATCGTAGCATCCATAAAAAATGTAAAATGGATAATTCTTTGTGTACAACCAAGACAGTTGGATGTTGTTTTACAGGGAATAAAAAATGAAGTAACAACAGATCAAATATTGATTTCTACTGTAACCGGTACGTCAATTGCCGAAATCAACGAAGTAATTCCAAATAATAAAGTAGTACGAGTAATGCCAAATACAGGGGCTGCCAAAAAACTATCAATGACCTGTATTGCTGCTAATGAAGATGTAAAAGAAGAATTAACTACAGTGCAAAAAATGTTTGATACTATTGGTAAAACGCTTGTTATAGAAGAACGTCTAATGCAGGCCGCTACGGTTTTAGGAGCAAGTGGAATAGCCTTTTTTCTTAGGTTTTTAAGAGCTATGATACAAGGAGGGATTCAAATGGGGTTTCACCCTCATGAGGCCCAAATCATCGCTGTGCAAACCGCAATAGGAGCCGCAACATTAGTCGCAGAGAATGGAACTCATCCCGAACGTGAAATCGATAAAGTGACAACACCTCAGGGATGTACTATAGAAGGCCTTAATGAGATGGAGCATCAAGGTTTAAGCTCATCGGTAATAAAAGGAGTGATGGCTTCTTATGAAAAAATAAATACAATTAAATAATTGATTAGTATGAAACTATTTGATGTATACCCTTTATATGATGTAGAGCCTGTAAAAGCTTATGACGCTACCGTTGTGGATAAAAATGGAACAGAATATTTGGATATGTACGGAGGACATGCTGTGATTTCAATAGGACATTCTCATCCTCATTATGTAAAAAAAATAAAAGAACAGATAGAGAAAATAGGCTTTTATTCTAATGCTGTTCAAAACAGCTTGCAAACTAAATTGGCAGAAAAACTTGGAGCATTATCAGGGTATGATGATTATCAGCTGTTTTTATGTAATTCTGGTGCCGAAGCCAATGAAAATGCACTGAAATTAGCTTCTTTTTATACAGGAAAATCAAGAGTGATAGCATTTCATAACGGTTTTCACGGGCGAACATCCGCAGCTGTAGCTGCAACAGATAATGCTAAGATCAATTCACCATTAAATACTCAGCAAAACGTCACTTTTTTGCCGTTAAACCAAATTGAACTCGTAAGAGCTGAATTAGAGAAAGGTGACGTGTGTGCTGTGATTATAGAGCCTATACAAGGAGTAGGAGGACTAGACGAAGGGACTACTGCTTTTTTTACAACTTTAGAAACCCTATGTCATGAGTTTGGTGCTGTTTTAATTGTTGATGAAGTACAGTCTGGTTATGGCAGGAGTGGTAATTTTTTTGCACATCAATATCATGGGATAACACCAGATATTATTTCTATAGCAAAAGGTATGGGTAATGGTTTTCCGATAGGGGGTATATTAATTGCCCCACATATAAAACCCGATTATGGGATGCTGGGAACCACTTTTGGAGGTAATCACCTGGCTTGCGTTGCAGCATTATCGGTTCTTGAAGTAATTGAAACCGAAAACCTTATTGATAATGCAAGAATAACCGGAGCATATTTTGAGTCGAAAGCACACCAACTTCCTGGAGTGCAAAAGGTGAAAGGAAAAGGCCTAATGTTAGGATTAGAGTTTGATTTTGAAGTTAGCGAACTTAGAAAAAGACTGATCTATGAGGAACATATTTTTACAGGAGGAGCAATGAATAAAAAGCTATTGAGAATTCTTCCTCCATTAACCATTGGTAAAAAGCAGATAGATCAATTTATAAAAGCATTACAAAGTGTATTGGTAGAAAAGCCAATAATTTAAATGGTAAAAATGAATAATTACTTTTCAATACAAGATATAGATTCTTTACCCGGTTGGGTAGAAGAAGCTATAGCGATAAAGAAAAATCCTTTATCCAATAAGACTTTGGGTAAAGATAAGACGATAGGCTTGTTGTTCTTTAATCCAAGTCTTCGTACACGTTTGAGTACCCAGAAAGCCGCATTAAACCTGGGAATGAATGTCATGGTCATGAATTTTACAGGAGAAGGCTGGTCACTTGAGTATGGAGACGGAACCATAATGGATCAGGGAAATTCTGAACATGTAAAAGAAGCAGCTCAGGTAGTTTCTCAATATTGCGATATACTGGGAGTACGAGCTTTTGCAAAGCTGGAAGATAGAGATGATGACTACAGCGAAAAAGTACTTCATGGTTTTATGAGTTATGCTTCAATACCAGTTATCAATATGGAAAGTGCTACGAGACATCCATTACAAGCATTAACAGATGCCATAACGATAATCGAATATAAAAAAACAAACAAACCAAAGGTTGTACTATCATGGGCACCGCATCCAAAAGCCTTACCACAGGCAGTTGCTAATTCTTTTGTAGAGATGATACAACGTATGGACGCAGATTTTGTAATTACCCATCCTGTGGGATTTGAGTTAGCCAGTCAGATTACTAAACAGGTGCCCATTGATTACAACCAGGAAAATGCACTAAAAGATGCCGATTTTGTGTATGTGAAAAACTGGAGTGCTTATAAAGAGTACGGTAAAGTCATAAATGATGATCCTTCCTGGAAAATCACAAACAAAAAAATGAAATTAACCAATGACGCTAAATTTATGCACTGCTTACCGGTAAGGAGAAATGTTGTTGTAGATGATGTAGTACTAGATAGCATAAATTCTATTGTTATCGAACAAGCAAATAATAGAACATATGCAGCCCAGTTGGTCTTAAAGAAAATACTTGAAAAATCGTAACGCGATGAAAAAAAGATTATTGGTAGCCAAGATTGGCGGAAATATAATAGAAGATCCAGCAGCATTGACTTCTTTCTTAGAAGGTTTTTCTAAAATAGAAGGTCCAAAGATTTTGGTTCACGGTGGAGGAAAATCTGCTACTCGGCTTGCAGCTCAATTGGGAGTAAAGACCGAAATGATCGATGGTCGAAGAATTACTTCTGTAGAGAATCTGGATATTGTTGTGATGACTTATGCCGGATTATTAAATAAGACCATCGTTGCTGGTTTGCAGCATCGCAGTTGTAATGCTTTGGGGTTGACAGGAGCAGATGCAAATGTGATTCTTGCAAAGAAAAGACCTGTTCAATTTGTTGATTATGGATATGTAGGTGATGTAGTTAAGGTAAATGGTAACATCATAAAAACATTTTTGGATCAAGAGATTACACCTGTTTTTTGTGCCGTTACCCATAATAGTCATGGGCAATTGTTTAATACAAATGCAGATACTATAGCTTCAGAAATAGCTTCTGAAATGAGTACTGATTATGAAGTGTCATTATTTTATTGTTTTGAATTAAAAGGTGTTCTTGAAAATATAGAAGATAAAGATTCTGTGATCGAGCATATTAATTTAGAAAAATATGAAGAGTTAAGGGATACACAAATAATCACGGAAGGAATGCTTCCAAAACTTCAAAATTGCTTTGATGCTTTACAAAATAAAGTAAGTAAAGTACATATCGCTAATGCAGATTTTATAAAGGATAATACAACTAAACATACGACTTTAAGTCTATAAATAACAATGGAAAAACTAACACGTCAAGCGATTGAGCTTTTACATCATCTAATAGAAACACCATCTTTCTCTTCAGAAGAGGAAAAAACAGCTCAATTGATCGAGAATTGGTTCCTCCAAAATAATATTCCTTTTGAGAGGGAGAACAATAACATATGGGCCTATAATAAACATTTTGACGAGTCGAAACGCACTATTTTATTAAACTCTCATCATGATACGGTAAAACCAAATGGAAACTATACGAATGATCCATTTAAAGCTTTTGTAGAAGATGGAAAACTATTTGGTTTAGGAAGTAATGATGCAGGTGGTTGCCTGGTTTCCTTGTTAGCTACATTTACTTATTTCTATGCTACAGAAGAATTAAAATACAATTTTGTTATTGTCGCTTCTGCAGAAGAAGAGAGTAGTGGTCCTTTGGGATTAAAAAGCGTATTACAATACCTTAAGAATGTAGCATTTGGTATTGTCGGAGAGCCAACATTAATGCAATTGGCCGTTGCAGAAAAAGGCTTGTTGGTATTAGATGTATCGGCAAAAGGAACAGCTAGCCATGCTGCTCATCCTAATGAGGATAATGCAATTTATAATGCCTTGCAAGTGATACAATGGTTTAAAACATATGAATTTGAAAAAACATCAGAGACCTTGGGTAAAGTAAAAACTACAGTTACACAGATCAATGCTGGGAAACAGCACAATGTGGTACCAGCAAGCTGTGATCTGGTAGTGGATATACGAGTGAATGATAAATATGAAAATGAAGAAATTCTTGGAATTATAAAAAAACAAATGCCTCAGTGTGCAGAGGTAACACCCAGATCCCTGGATTTAGGATCTTCATCAATTGCTGTAGATCATCCTATTGTACAATCCGGAATTGCATTAGGAAGGAGTACATATGGATCACCGACATTATCTGATCAATCGGTGTTGAGTTGTCCTTCATTAAAACTCGGACCGGGAGATTCAACCAGATCACATTCTGCAAATGAGTTTATTTATATAGATGAGATCAAAGAAGGAATCAAATTATATATAAAAATTTTAGAAGGCATAGTTTAACTCACTTTAATAAAAAAAAGAACTAATGAAACTTTGGGATAAAGGATTACCAACAGATCAAAAGATAGATAGGTTTACAGTCGGTAATGACAGGCAATTGGATATGGTAATTGCCAAGTATGATGTACAAGCAACATTGGTTCATGCTAGGATGTTGCATAAGATTGATTTACTTTCTGATCAAGAAATTTCTGAAATTGAAAAAGAATTGAATATATTGGAGGAGGAAATAGAAAAGGGAATTTTTGTGATAGAAGACCAATTTGAGGATATACATTCTAAAATTGAGTATGAATTAACTCAACGAATAGGGGATGCAGGCAAGCGTATCCATACCGCTAGATCACGTAATGATCAGGTGTTGGTAGCAATGCATCTATATATGAAGGATGAATTACTTCAAATTAAATCTCTTGTTAATGAATTATCTCAGAATTTACTAATCAGTGCAGATACGTATAAGGATGTATTACTTCCTGGATATACACATATGCAGATTGCTATGCCTTCTTCTTTTGGACTTTGGTTTTCTGCTTACGCAGAAAGTTTTGTAGATGATTTATATTTTGTAAATGCGGCACTAAAAGTTGTTGATCAAAACCCACTAGGAAGTGCTGCAGGGTATGGTAGTTCATTTCCCATAGATAGAGAATTTACAACAAAAGAATTAGGTTTTGAAACCCTAAAATATAATGTAGTAGCAGCACAAATGAGTAGAGGGAAATCTGAAAAATCTACAGCTTTTGCTATGAGTAGTGTGGCTGCAACTTTATCTAAATTAGCAATGGATGTATGCTTGTATATGAGTCAGAATTTTGATTTTATGAGTATTCCTTCAGAATTTACTACAGGGTCTAGTATTATGCCACATAAGAAAAATCCAGACGTCTTTGAATTAATAAGAGGGAAATGTAATAAAATTCAGGCATTGCCTTACGAATTAAATTTGTTAACCAATAATTTGCCAAGTGGATATCACAGGGATTTACAATTGCTTAAAGAAGGAATTGTACCTGCTATTCAGGATTTAAAAGCATCTCTGGAGATGACTATTTATGCACTTAAAAATATAAAGGTGAACAAAAATATTTTGGATGACGATAAATATGATTACCTGTTTAGCGTAGATACATTAAATGAACTAGTGATGCAAGGTATGTCGTTTAGAGATGCTTATGTGAAAATTGGAGTGGATATAGAGAATGGATGTTATGAGCCTGAAAAGAATACAAAACATAGTCATAGTGGTAGTATTAATAATTTATGTCTTAATAAAATAAAAAAGAAATTAGAAGAGGTGTAAAGGAACAATGTTTGCAAAACAGGCCAGTAAAATTGGAATATAAGTCACTCTATAGAGTTAGTTTAGAATTCTTAAATAAAATATTGAAAAAGTTAATAAAAAGATTTATCTTAATAATATGAAGAGAAGCTGAAGTATATTTAATTGAGTGTAAGTTGAGTTAGTTTGATTTTTTCGCTTCAGCCTAGGCCCCCAGAGGAGTTGTTAACCACTGGGGGTATTTATGTATAAGGTTATGTTGTAAAAAGTAGTTTTTACTAAGGAATTAAAGATTTTAAATCATGAATTACATTGATATTATGTCTAAGATTTGCATAGAGGATGAACAAAATAAGTATGGCAACTATAAACCCTAACAAGATTCCATTATTTCTGCTTGAAATCTTTTTAGAAGTCTTAAGATATACCTTGGATATTTTTTTTGCATAATTAGTAACCAAGGCAAAAGCGGGTGCAAAAATTAAAACGATAACGAGCATATCTATTAATACCAGAAGATACCCCTGTTGATCGATATGTTTCTTTACATATTTTAAGATATACTCATTGATTAAGGCAGCGGATAAAACGGCTACTGCGTAGATAGCATATTTGGTAGTTTTTCGATTACTCATAGTAGGGCAACTATTCTATTTAAAAAATTAATTCTGTTGACCAAGGTAAAATCTAAAATTTGATATTCAAAATAAATTATGGAAAGCAGAACCCTCACAAGGTCTTTAAAATTTGTGAGGGCTTTGTGTATATGTATCTACAAAGGAATATTCCCATGTTTTCGATCAGGACGCTCAACTATTTTATTTTCGAGCATGCTAAATCCTTTAATTAGTTTTCTTCGGGTATTTTTTGGTAAGATAACCTCATCTACAAAACCACGTTGTGCAGCTCGATATGGATTAGCAAATTTCTCTGCATACTCAGCTTCTTTTTCGGCAAGCTTTGCAGCTGGATCATCTGCTGCATTGATCTCTCTTCTAAAAATAATCTCACTGGCACCTTTGGCACCCATTACTGCAATTTCTGCAGAAGGCCAGGCAAAGTTAAGATCAGCACCAATATGTTTAGAATTCATCACATCATAGGCACCACCATAGGCTTTACGTGTAATCACTGTTACTTTAGGTACGGTAGCTTCGCTTAAAGCATATAACAATTTAGCTCCGTGTACAATGATACCGTTCCATTCCTGATCGGTTCCTGGTAAGAATCCGGGAACATCAACCAATACTAATAAAGGAATATTAAAGCAATCACAGAAACGTGTGAATCGTGCTGCTTTTTTAGAGCTATTCACATCCAAAACTCCAGCCAGGAATTGAGGTTGATTGGCTACAATCCCAATACTTCTTCCGCCCAGACGGGCAAAACCTACAATGATATTTTCGGCATAATCTTTATGAATTTCATAGAAGGAGTCTGTATCGATAATCCCACTGATTACCTCATGCATATCATAAGGTTTGTTAGGGTTATCAGGAACAATAGAAGAGAGGTTGTCTCTTACCTCATCGGTTAAAGTGTATTCTAATTTTTTGGGTTGTTCTTTATTACTTTGTGGCAGATAACTTAGTAGTTTTTTTACATCTTCCAGGCATTCTATATCATTGGCAGAAGTAATATGTGCTACTCCCGATTTTGTAGAATGGGTACTGGCACCTCCTAATTCTTCTGATGTTACTTCTTCGTTGGTTACTGTTTTCACTACATTAGGTCCTGTAACAAACATATAGCTGGTATCTTCTACCATCATGGTAAAATCTGTCATTGCCGGAGAATATACAGCACCACCAGCGCAGGGTCCCATAATAGCTGAAATCTGAGGGATCACCCCAGAGGCTTGTACGTTTTTATGAAAAATATCTGCATATCCACCAAGAGAGCGAACTCCTTCCTGGATTCGTGCACCACCAGAATCATTAAGTCCAATAATTGGTGCCCTCATTTTTACAGCCATATCCATAACTTTACAGATTTTCTCGGCATGAGTCTCTGATAAGGCACCGCCAAAAACGGTGAAATCCTGAGCAAAAATATAGATTAATCGTCCGTTTACAGTTCCGTATCCGGTAACGACACCATCTCCATAATAGATCTCTTTATCCATCCCAAAATCAGTAGTACGGTGTGTCACCAAAATACCAATTTCTTCAAAAGAACCTTCATCAAGCAAATATGCTACACGCTCACGGGCAGTTAATTTTTTCTTTTGATGTTGTTTTTCAATACGTTGCTCACCACCACCCAATTTTGCCTGAGCAATTTTATCTTGTACTATTTTTATTTTTGAATCCATAATATTTAGCGTGTTGGTATGCGTAACGTTTTTTGATCTTCGATGTATTGTTTCATGGCAATTAAGGCAGCAATTTTAGCCTCTTCTTCCATTGCTGACTGTATTGTATCTGTAGTGAAATATTTCTTCACAAAATGCGTGTCGAAATTACCAGATCTAAAGGCTTCATGTTCAAACACAAATTTACCAAACGGTAATGTAGTTTGTACTCCTTTGATGTTATAATTATCGATTGCTTTTAGCATTAATAGTATGGCTTCATCACGAGTTTTTCCGTAGGTGATTAGTTTTGAAAGCATGGGGTCGTAGTAAATAGGAATATCCATTCCTTCTTCAAAACCATTATCGACGCGAATCCCTTTACCAACTGGTATTTGGTAGGTTTCTAAATGCCCCACACTAGGTAAGAAATCATTTAGTGGATCTTCTGCATATACGCGTAGCTCCAGAGCATGCCCTTTTATTTTTAGATCTTCTTGTTGTATTGGTAGTTTTTCGCCTCTGGCTACTTTTATTTGTAATGCTACAAGGTCTGTTCCTGTTATCAATTCGGTAACCGGATGCTCTACTTGTAGTCGAGTGTTCATTTCGAGGAAGTAGAAATTTTGGTTTTCATCTAAAAGAAATTCTACAGTCCCGGCACCAAGGTAGTCACAGGCTTTGGCTACTTTAACGGCTGCTTTTCCCATTTCAGAACGTAGCTCTGGAGAGAGTACAGCAGAAGGAGCTTCTTCTACTACTTTTTGATGTCGTCGTTGTACACTACATTCTCTTTCGAATAAGTGTACTACATTGCCGTGGCTATCTGCCATGATTTGTATTTCGATATGTCGTGGTGAAGCAACATATTTTTCGATAAATACAGAGCCATCTCCAAAAGCTGAGGTAGCTTCACTAATGGCACGATTCATTTGTGATTCGAGATCTTTTTCTTCTTCTACTACCCGCATCCCTTTTCCACCACCACCAGCAGAAGCTTTGATCAAAATAGGAAAACCTATTTCACTTGCGATTTTTTTAGCTTTATCAACATCTGTAATGGCTTCATCTATACCAGGAACCATAGGAATATCATAGGCTTTAACAGCATCTTTGGCTGCTAATTTGCTTCCCATAACCTTTATAGCTTTGGATTTCGGACCAATAAAAATAATATTGTTTTTCTCTACTTCTTCTGCAAAATCTGCATTTTCACTAAGGAATCCGTATCCGGGATGTATGGCATCTACATGTAGCTGCTTAGCTACTTCAATGATTTTAGATCCTAACAAGTAGGATTGGTTAGAAGGAGCTTCTCCAATACAAACAGCTTCATCTGCGAATTTTACGTGTGGAGCGTTTCTGTCTACGGTAGAGTATATGGCAACGGTTTTGATTCCCATTTTACGAGCTGTCGTCATCACTCGAATTGCAATCTCACCTCTATTTGCTACTAGTATTTTTTTCATATTAAACTATATTAGAACGCATTGTTCTGTTTAATGCCTATTATATGCTAAACGAATTCAATTAATAATTGCCCTTTGTCTACAGCATCTCCTGTAGTGGCTGTAATGGATTTTATTACTCCATCTCTGGGAGATAGAATAAGATTTTCCATTTTCATAGCTTCCAAAATAAGTAAAGGATCATCTTCCTTTACTTCCTGACCTATTTCAACCTGAACATCTAGAAGCAATCCGGGCATGGGGGCTTTAATGGCATTTACCTGTTTAGAAGACCCAATAGAGAATCCCATTGCTGCAATCCGGGTATCTAATTCATTGGTAATATTAACCTGATAACTGTTGTTGTTAACCTTTACCGTATATTTTTTAGAATTGAAATCTGATTGTACAATTTCTGTATGAAAAGATGTATTGTTTTGAAGAATGTGGTGGGTTGATTTTGAATTACTTACCATATCAATTTTTGAGATGTCTTCTTCGGTAAGTTCAAAATCAAAAACCTTGTTTACTTTAACTTTATATACGCTACTCATAAATGTGAATATTTGACTTGCAAGATAAAAATAGATATTATATTTATGAGAATTTTATATTCATATATTCTCATATTATTTATAGATGGTTATATAATAAGGTAGAGGATGTTTTTACAAGTTTTTTTTATGATTTATTTCCTAATACTCTGCTAAATAATTTCTTGAGTAAAGGAGAGGCATCATCCATGTCTTTTTCTCTTTCTTTGGCTGTTAGAATGCCATTATCATCATAAAATAGTTCATAACTAAATACAAATCTATTTGCTTTTTCGCCCACCCCCATTTGACCAAATCTCAAATCATTAAAAAATAATTTATCATTAGTTTTTTCGATAGTATACCAACCTTCTGATAATTTAATTAATCTTGGGATCAGTGGATCATCTTCCATCTTACCCAACAAATGATGGTTCTTTGGAAATTCTGAAAAAGTAATAATATCTTCTTTTTCTAATAGAGAATAATATGCTATCAAAAAAGAATCTTCGGTTTCTACATTTGCAGTCCATAAAATACTATTGAGAGGAGTTGGTTTTGTTTGAATCTCTTTATATCGAATATGTTGATTTTCAAGATTTGTCTGAAACACCCCATAAGTATACCATTTTAACCCTAGTGTTATAAGCATATAAATACTACTGATGTATAATCCAAGAGTGTTAAACTTTCTTCTTTTAGGATGTGTTCGTTTATAAAACATGGCTAAGATCAAAAACATTAAAAATGGTATGGTATACAAAGGATCTACAACAAAAATGTTTTTGAATGAAACTTTATAATCAAAAGGCCAGAACAGCTGAGTCCCCCATGTGGTAAATGCATCTAATATAGGGTGAGTAAAAAGCCCTAGAAACATAAGCCTTGACCAATCTTTCCAGTTTGCTTCATTATTGCGATAGATTTTAGAGATTATCCAACCAAATATTGGAGCGGCAAGCACGCTAAACAGTATAGAGTGAGAAAATCCACGATGCAATTCGTTTGCTGTAACAGGATCAACAAAAAGCTTGGATAGTACATCTAAATCAGGAATAGTCCCTGCAATAGCTCCCCACAGCATAGCTTTGTTACCTGCTTTTTTACCTAAGGTCGCTTCTCCTACTGCAGCCCCTAATATAATTTGGGTTAATGAATCCATTAATTTGATTGAAGTTTAAAAAAGTTTCTGATTTCATGTTCTCCAAGTGAAATCAATTCGATAAAAGGTTTTAAATGCCTATTTAGAATTATGTTGGTACGTCTTGCATATGATTTATTCCCAAAGGTTAGATATCTAAAACCATTGCCTGAATACATTTCAAATTTACATTTATTTTTTATAGTCTTTATTAAAAGTATGTCAAAACTGATATTGAATAGGAAAATAAGATTTTTAAGTTATATACAATTCTATTGATTTTAGATTACGATGAAATCCCTCTGCTTTTAGTATAGGCGATTTAGTTTGTTATTTCATTTTAGAAAAGAAAAAACGGACAATTTATTTATAATCAAATTGTTATGTTTTTTTTTCTCTAGATATAAAAAACCCCTGAAAACAGTGAGGTTTTCTTGATGATTTCAGAGTATTTTTAAAACTTCTGAAGAGTATGAGATTACATTATAAACATATCTTGAGTTGTGTAATACTAAGACTACAAGAGTAATTAATAGTGTATGAAAAATAATTGAAAATCAGGAGATGGAAATGAGATGTATAAATTCAACTATAATATAAAATAGCCTTGCAGAAATATACTTTGTTTTGTTAGTCAAGTTAGAAAATTGATATTTAATAGTAATATATGCCCATCACCCTCATCATCAAAATATAAATATTTAATCTAAAGAGTAAACAAATCAATTTAGTATAACTTTTAAAACTTAAAATCATGAGAAAATTTTTATTATTAGTGATGTTATCCATCACATTTACCACATTTGCACAGGACTACCAATTGACTGTAAGTGGGAATATCGGTTCAGGTCCATCTTCTTGTGGATCAATAGAGGGGTTACAATCGATAAAAGCCATATTCGATGATGGGTCAGAAGATTTCTTGTTTGATAATTCAGGACGATTTGTAAATAGAACGTATTCTTTTTCTCAGAAATATAGTGAGAGTAAACGTTTAGTGGGGGTGAAATTTAAATCTGTTTCTAGAAGTAAGAGAGTTTCTAGATGCAAAAAAAGAATAAGTGAAAAGTTAGTAAACGTAAGTTCTCCATCTTTTTACAAAAAATTTACAAAAAATGAAATCTATGAACAGAGAATAAACAGTGGTGATGCAACCATAACAGTTGTTCAAGTCATAGACACTGCACAGAACTACGAATTGACCGTGAGTGGGAATATCGGTTCAGGTCCATCTTCTTGTGGATCAATAGAGGGGCTACAATCGATAAAAGCCATATTCGAGGATGGGTCAGAGGATTTCTTGTTTGATAATTCAGGACGATTTATAAATAGAACGTATTCTTTTTCTCAGAAATATAGTGAGAGTAAACGTTTAGTGGGGGTAAAATTTAAATCCGTTTCTAGAAGTAGGAGAGCTTCTAGATGTAAAAAAAGAATAAGTGAAAAGTTAGTAAGCGTAAGTTCTCCATCTTTTTACAAAAAATTCACAAAAAATGAAATCTATGAACAGAGAATAAACAGTGGTGATGCAACTATAACTGTTGTTCAAACCACAGATATTAATAAATCGAATCAAAGTATTACTTTGATAGATAATCAAGAGTTATTAAATAAGTCATCAAATAAAGAATCAAAATTATTTGAAACTTCAGTTTATCCTAACCCGTCACCAGATGGCAGATTTAATATTAATGTTTCTTCTGCTAAGCCATTACCTGTATTAATACAAATCTTTGATTTGGTAGATAAGAGAAAAATACTTGAAGACATAAAATCGGGAAATACAGAATATATTTTCGAATTCAATTCATATAATCTGAAACCAGGGTTTTATTTAGTTCAAATTGAATCGGGAGGAAAAACACAGTTCGAAAAGCTTATTATAGAATAAAAAAAACAGACAACATAAGTTTAAACATAGTCACTTATTTCTTACAAATAAGTGACTATGTTTTTATTGACCTAAAATTTAGTTAAAACTACGCGTTTTTGTATTAGTTTTTTTAAAGCATAAATTGCTTTATTTCAGAAAATTAATTTTAGAGAATACATTTTACCGTTAAATTTGTGTTGTTAAACGAAAACTATTTCATAAAATTTAGTTTTGTTATGGTCATATCAAATAAGTTTATTTCCTTTGAGTGTAATTGGGAAATTAAATGGATAGATTGGTGAATTGTGTCTTGTTAATAGATGATGACAAGGCAACAAATTTCTTTAACGAAAGAGTAGTTACCAAACACAAAGACTTTTATCAGGTTAATACTGTACAAAGTGGTATGGCTGCTCTAGATTATCTTAATGCTGTAGAAAACAACACAGCAACAAAACCAGACCTTATTTTTTTAGATATCAATATGCCTGCCATGAACGGGTGGGAGTTTTTGACCGAGTTTTCTAAACTGGATCAAAAAGTAACAGCTGGTATTAAAGTAATTTTGTTATCAACATCTTCTAACCCAGATGATGTGAGAGCATCTGCCAAGAATCATTCGGTAGATGATTTCATCAATAAACCTTTATCTATGAATTTATTAGATGATGTGCTAAAAAACCATTTTTGATTATGAAAAAATTAAAACGTTTTCTTCTCATTGATGATAGTAGAGCAACTAACTTTTTTAATAAAACAATTATAGAAAAAGTACAATGTGTAGAAGAGGTTTTTATTGCTGAAAATGGAAAACAAGCATTAGATTATATTCAATCTGAAATTATTCCTGAAATTATATTTTTGGATATTAATATGCCTGTCATGGATGGTTGGGAGTTCATTGCCGAGTATCAGAAATTAGATGATAAATACAAAGGATCTGTCATAATTCTGATGTTGGGAACAGAGCTGAGTAAAGAAGATGAAGAAAAAGCAGCGCATATTTTGGAAATAAAGGAATACGCAAAAAAAATGTTAACTAAAGAGATTGTTTGCAAGATTGTGATGAAGTATTTTAGTTTGCCGGAGTTGGATTGTTGCTCAGAATCACATAAAAATATAGTATAACTTCAGATATTGTCCCCATATATATTTGTATTTTGAATGAACTTATGATAGTTTTGAAAGCACACAAAACAATCTATTTAAAATCTAAATAAATAAGCATATTAAAACGCGGACTAAAAAAAGCCCACCTATTTTGTTAGTTCAGTATAGGTTATACCTTACTGGTTTACTATTTTGTTGTTTTATTTCGGGAGCATTCTCTCAATCTAGGGCGGTTATATCGGGTAATGTTTCTGATCAATTTGGTAATCTACCAGGGGCACGATTGGTTATAGAGGGAACAGATAAAAATACAACAACAGATGTTAATGGTAATTATAGTTTTGATGTTGATGAGGGAGAATATATAGTTACTTCAGAATTTGTAATGTATACTTCTGTTTCTAAAACGGTACTGGTTAAAGTTGGAGATACAGCAAAGGTAGATTTTGTCTTAGAAACGGGATTCTCAATAGATCAACCGGTTTCTTTGGGATCAAGGGCCAAGCCAAAATCAATATTAAAGAATACAGCAGCTGTAGATATTATTTCACCTCAACAATTAACAAATTCATCTCAGATAGAATTGAGTCATATTCTTCATTATTTGATTCCTTCTTTTCATTCTACACATCAAACGGTAGCAGATGGTACAGATCATATAGATCCAGCAACACTTAGAGGGTTAGGACCAGACCAGGTGCTTGTGTTAGTGAATGGGAAACGCAGACATAATAGTTCTTTGTTAAATGTTAATGGTACTGTGGGTAGAGGATCGGTAGGTACTGATTTTAATGCAATACCAATAGCATCTATAGAGCGTATCGAAATATTACGAGATGGAGCAACTTCTCAATACGGTTCTGATGCTATTGCAGGAGTAATTAATATCATTCTAAAAAAACAAACAGAAATCATTCAACTTGATAATAGAGTAGCAGTAAACACGAAGGGAGATGGGTTAAACGTATATTCTTCTGCGAATTTTGGGTTAAAAATAGGAAAAGAAGGATATATCAATGTTACGGCAGAATATCGAGATAGAAAATCTATTAACAGGTCTGGAGATTATACAGGTACTGTGTATTCTAATGATACTACAACGGATCAAACATTAATTGAAGAAAATAATTTTTTTGCTCAGACAGGGTATTCTGATAAGCGAGTAATGGAAATTGGAAGTGCAGAAACTCAGAATCTTTCATTATCTTTTAATGGAGAGATAATAATGTCTGACTATGCAACATTTTATATGCATGGAGGAAGAAATTATAGAGAAGGAACATCAAAAGGATTTTATCGTTTCCCTAAAGATCAAAGTAGGGTAGTTTTAGAGTTGTTTCCAAATGGTTTTTCTCCAGAAATTCTTACCGATATTCAGGATGATGCAATTACAGGAGGAATAAGAGGAATTAAAAATGAATGGGATGTCGACTTTAGCCACTCTATTGGAGTTAATAGATTAGATTATACGGTAAATAATTCTAATAATGCCTCCTTAGGAGTAGCATCCCCAAGAACTTTTTATGCAGGAGGGTTTATCTACAGGCAAAATACAACAAACCTTGATATTTCAAGAACATTTGATTGGCTTAATGGTATAAATGTAGCCTTTGGAGCAGAGCTACGAGTAGAGAACTATGAGATAGTAGCAGGAGAAGAAGCTTCTTATGTTGATGGAGGAAGTACATATACCAATACTTCGGGAGTAGAGTTGCCTAGAATTGTTGGAGCACAGGTTTTTCCTGGTTTTCAACCAGAAAATGCATTAAATCGTTTTAGAACAAATAGTTCTGGATATCTTGATATTGAGGCAAACATAACAGACAAGCTTCTAATTAGAGGAGCAGCCAGATACGAAGCATATAATGATTTTGGAGGGCAGGCGATTTGGAAGTTATCTGGTAGATATAGAGTTAGAGATGAAATTAGTTTACGAGCAGGATTTTCTACTGGGTTCAGAGCACCATCTCTTCATCAGGTATTTTTCCAAAATATAAGTACGCAATTTATTAATGGAGAAAGTGTACAAGTAGGTACTTTTAATAACGAAAGTGCGGTCGCCAAAGAAGCTTTTGATATCGGAAAATTAAAACCCGAATTATCCAGCCATTTTAATACAGGTTTTAGTGGTAAATTAAACGATAATATCACTTTTAATTTTGATTATTATTTAATTAATATAGAGGATAGAATTGTTCTTTCAGGAAGGTTTGAAGAAGGATATGAGGAAATTCTAGAGCCTTTTGATGTTGGAGCTGCTCAGTTCTTTACGAATGCAATAGATTCTAGAACATCTGGTATAGATCTATCATTGTTTTTTAAAACAACTCTTGGTACAGGAGAGTTTAATGCTTCTTTGGGAGGTAATTTCACTAAGACTAAAGTAAAGGGGCCAATTAAAGTTTCACAAACATTGGTTGGACAAGAAGAAGTATTGTTTAATAGAGAAGAAATTGCTAGGGTAGAGTTTGCACAGCCTAATTATAAAGTGAATGCACTACTTTCTTATGACTTTGAACAGTTTGAATTTCAGGTAGTGAATACTTTTTTTGGTAAGGTTAAATTTATTCACCCAAATGATGGAGATTCTCTAAATTGGGTTGTAAATGATTTTACGGGAAATATAGAATCCAGAGATCAGGTGTTTTCTCCTAAACTCGTAACAGATATTGCAGTATCATATCAAATTAATGATTATATCAAGTGTACTCTGGGAGGAAATAATGTTTTTAATGTCTACCCTGATAGGCATAAGCATTCTGTTAATACAGAAGATGGCAACTTTATGTATAGCAGGCGAGTACAACAATTTGGTGTTAATGGGTCTAATTATTATTTAAGATTATTACTTAGATTATGATGTATGGGCGTCAATATATATCGCCAGTGTGTACTAATTTTATTACTATATTCTTATGTATTATTACTATGAGTTTTTCATTAAAAATAAAAGCTCAGGAAACAAGTAATGAAGAAGTTAAAAGGTTACAGCGCGCCATATTTGTTTTTAATTTTGCACAACAGATAGTTTGGCCAACTATAGAAGAGCACCAAAATTTCAAAATAGGGGTACTTGGTCCCGATCGAACAATACTAGATCTAAAGGCAATGTCTTTAAAGCGTAAAATCCATGGTAAACCTGTTGAAATTGTTCGTTTTCAGTTTGTTAAGAATGTAAAAGATGTTCAGTTACTATATGTAAATCATAAATATAACTATGATATGCATTATATACTCAGTAAGATTTCGGGAAAAAATATAATGCTGGTTGGAGAGGATTATAACTTCAATGCCTCTATGATTAATATGGTTAATGTAGGGGATTCTTTTGAATATGAGATTAATGAAAGTCGGATAGAAGAAGAAGGGTTTACTATTGCTTCTACGTTAAGAAAATATGCCATCACTTCTTCAGAAAAATGGAAACGTTTATATCGAAAAACAGAAAGAACCTTAAATAAGGTACAAGAAGATAAAGATAAGCAAGAAGCTATATTAAAAGATAAAGAAGAACAAATACAATCTCAAGAAGAAAAAATAACAGATCAATTAGAAAAAATAGATAGTAAAGAAGGAGAAATTAATCGAAGAAATAAAAAGATAGAAAGCCTTTATACTGAGAGTGAAATACAGCAAAAAAAATATGAAGAAAAGGTTGTAATCGAAAGAGAACTTGAGAAAAATATACAGGAACAAGTTGCTTTTATAAAAATTCAGGAAGAAAAAATCATACAAGGTAATCAGAAAATTAGTATGCAAAATGATTTTCTGATTGAGCAAAAAGAAAAGATAAAAGAACAGGAAAGTGTTTTAAATCAGCAAGCCACAGAACTTATTGCTCATAAAAAAGTAAATCTATTACTCATTGCCCTGATACTCCTTATTCTTGTAGTTAGCATCTTTATTTATAGAAATTATCTAGTTAAGAAAAAATATAATAAAGAATTAAAGCATAAAAACCTTGAGATTTATAACCAGTCTTTAGAGCTGGAGTCAAAAAATAAAGAGTTAGAACAATTTGCATACATAGCAAGTCACGATCTTCAAGAACCTCTTAATACAATATCAAGTTTTATAGGCTTATTAGCCGAAGATTATGAAGAAAACTTCGATGAGGCAGGAAAAGAGAGTATGACTTTCATTAAAGAAGCAAGCATACGAATGAAAAAACTAATCGATGCACTATTAGAATATTCTAGATTAGGAAGAAGTAAGGAGTATGATAATGTTGATTGTAATATCATTATACAAGAATTAAAAAAGGATTTAAAGGTTATTCTCGACAAAACAGGGGCAAAAATTAACATAAAGAATCTACCTGTAATTAAAGGATCTGAAATAGAACTTCGATTATTGTTTCAAAACCTTATTAGTAATGGTATTAAATTTAGCACCCCAGATACTATTCCTAAAATCGATATTACATGTGTTGAAAAAAATGATCCCAAAGATGCATCAAAAGGTTTCTGGCAATTCTCTATACAGGATAATGGTATTGGGATACCAGAAAAGCATCAGGAACGAATCTTTGCAATTTTCCAACGGTTACATTCAAGAGATGAGTATGAAGGCACAGGTATTGGTTTGGCTCATTGTAAAAAAATTGTAGAAGCTCACGGAGGTAAAATCTGGCTTACATCCAAAGAAAAAAAAGGAAGTACTTTTTACTTCACTATTCCTTTCTAATAAAACTATATAGACCTGTTACTTTAATACCCTGTTTTCAGGGTATTCTTTTTTCACTGAAAAAGGTGTTTGGCAACCTTACCAAATACTTCAAATTTGTAGTGTCAATATGAATAAGAAAATCTATAAATAATTAACACATAAATAAATCATGAAAAAAGTAATTTTAAATCTATCATTAGTAGTCGCAATACTAGCAGTATCATGTAAGAGTGAAACAAAATCAGATACTTCGGTTTCTGAAGATAAAGTAGAAAAGACAGAAGAAAAGACAGAAGAAAAGACAGAAGAAAAGACAGAAGAAAAGACGTCTTCACAATCTGCTAATGGAGTTCCTAATTTTAGTGATAAAAAAGTCCAGGAGTATGTAAATTCTTATGAAGCATATATCGAAGAGTATAAGAAAGCAGTAGAAAGCAAGGATATGACAGCTTTTGCTTCTCTTGGAGAACAAGGTGCAGAACTAGGAAAAAAAGCTCAGGAGGTAATGGGAAACCTTTCTGCAGATGATGTAAAAAAACTAAGCGATTATATGCAGAAAAAATCAGCACAGTTACAAGAGCTGTCCAAAAAAATGATGGAGTAACAAGTTTAGTTATTTTATTAGTTTAGTTAGTGAGTTGAGTTTAGCAGGCCTTATTCTATGCGTAGAATAAGGCCTGCTTATTTAGATATCAATATGAATCAGTTTCCATCAGCTTATGTATAATTCTGTTACGGAATCAAATCAGTGTAAGAGCAGAAACAATTCTAATTGGTAGTCACCAATGCATAATGAATTATAAATATATCATTAGTATTGTATATTCAATTAAATGTCTTTCTAAATTCAACCGGAGACATTTCGGTTTTATTTTTGAAAAGCTTAGTGAATGAAGCAGGGTGCTCAAAACCTAAGTTGTATGCAACTTCACTTACCGAGAGAGGAGAGGTAGAAAGTTGTTCTTTGGCTTTTTCAATCAATTTATTGTGAATATGTTGTTGGGTGCTTTGTCCGGTTAGAGATTTGAGCATACTACTCAAGTAATTTGGAGAAAGATTCAAATGATTGGCTACCCATCTAACTGTTGGCAACCCTTTTTCAGTTAAACTTTCTTCCTTAAAATAATCCGTTAAAACTGCTTCTAATTGGTTTAATGTTTGATGGTTCGAAATCTTGCGAGTGATAAATTGTCGTTCATAAAAACGTTCGGCATAATTGAGTAATAATTCCAGCTGCGAAATAATGATTTTCTGACTAAACTGATCAATGTTGGATTGATATTCATGCTGAATGTTTTTCAGGATATCCACCATCATTTTTTCCTCTTTTTCAGAAAGAAAAAGAGCTTCATTAATAGAATATTCAAAAAAACCGTATTGTTTTATTAGCTTAGTCAAAGGTGTATTCCATAAAAAATCGGGATGAATCAATAGCAACCAACCAGAGGGTTTATGCTTAATATTGGGATTACTTGTCAAACTCATTACCTGATTTGGAGCAATAAAAGTCATTAATCCTTCATCAAAATCATATTCTTGCTGACCATAAAAAAATTTGTAAGCAATGTTACGTTTTAGTCCAATGGTATAATAGTCTTGTACCCATTTCAAATCATCAATATTTGATGGATACTGCACCTTGGTATAATCCACTAAACTAATTAGAGGATGTTCTGGAGCATTTATACTTGCAAATTTATGATAATCACTAATCTTTTTAAAACGTTGCATTTCTTTCATCATGATAAATTTAAGAAAAAGAACGGGGCTAAATTAAGCCCAGTTCTTAAAATTTTATACTAGCATTCCACCAGAAACTTCGATCCGTTGTCCATTTATCCAACCCGCTTTGTCAGAACACAAAAAGGCAACGGTACCGCCAATATCCTCGGCTTCACCAACACGTCCTAATGCGGTGATACTGGAGATCGTAGTTCTTTTTTCTGTATTGTCACGGTTCATTCCTCCACCAAAATCAGTTGCTATGGCGCCAGGAGCAATGACGTTGGCTGTAATTTTACGCTCTCCCAATTCTTTTGCCAAATATCGGGTAAAGATTTCTATACCACCTTTCATCATTGCATAGGTTGACATGCCAGGTAAACTAAAACGAGCTAAACCACTGGAAATATTGATAATTCGTCCGGATTTATTTATGTATGGTAATGCAGCTTGTGTTAAGAAATACACGCTTTTTAGATGAATATTCATCATTTCATTGAATTGCTCCTCAGTTGTATCAGGTATAAGGCTAAAAATTCCTGTACCTGCATTATTAATTAAAAAATCAAAGTTTGAATTACCGTTTTCTTGTTTTAAATACGCCATAGCTTTGGTAATAAACTCTTGCCCACTCTTGTAGTTATTGGCATCAAAGGGAAAAGCAACTGCTTTTTGTCCAAGAGTTTCTATTTCTTCAATAACCTCTGTTGCTTTTTTTACATTTTTATGATAGGAAAAAATAATATTCACACCATCTTTAGCCAGATTGAGTGCCATATCTTTTCCTAAACCACGACTTGCTCCTGTAATGATTGCTGTTTTTTGACTCATAATGTTATTGTTTTTTGAATTACAATGCAAAGTTGAGTTTATACGGCAACCTTTACTTTTCCAAATCTATGGTTGTCTTATCCTAATCTAAGTTTGTGCATTTTACATTTCAGGATTAAAAAATAAGAGAGCGCTATTTTGGTATACAGAATATTGTGTTTTCGTAATTTTATATGCTATTCAATAATCAAGATACCAGTGATTATATTGACTTCAAACCCTATATTGATTTCTTTACCCATATCATCAATCCATGGGTTGTAATAATCGAAATCGGAACCTAATTCAAGTTCTTCATAATCAATGTTATTGGTGTTATTAAAAAGTATTATACTTCCAAAGTCATATAATAAGTGAACTTTTTTTTCATTATAATATTCTGTACTCGAAGCACCAAATAACCCCTTCTGTTTATTTTTTTTGAGCGATACGTTTTTAGTTGTTTCAAAATCAGAAACAGATAGTATTTTATTAACTTTATAGGAATTAATATTAGTTGAGGGAAAACTATATTTATTTTTTAGAATTACTTCTTTTATGTCATTCAATTGTTGTTGACTTGTTTCAGATCTAAATATAGAATCCCAATAATCTTTTTGCTCATAATATGATGATTCAGGAGTAGGGTCAATGGTTTTAGTTTTGATTTCTATGATCGTATCTTTTGAAATAATACAGAACCCATATTCAATTTTAATTGGACTATAAGCTCCCATTTCGTTTTTTGTAAAACGAGTTTTACAAAGTACCTCTCCTTTTTTGTTAATTGAGATCGGTTTAATTTCGGATTCAATTGTAGAAGGTCCGGTTAAGCTATTCATCGAGTTACACAGTAATACTAGTACTATAGCAAACAGAATGGTAATGCCTCTATTTAAAGATAATTTCATCTGGGTACAATGTTTAATGAAACACTATGGTTTTATGTGTAAAATTTTAGCTGTTGGCTTTATTCCTTTTGATTTTCAATTAATAATTTTTTTAAAGACTTTTTAAATTTTTGATATCTCTCAGGCATTTGTAAAAAAGGTTCCATTGTAAAAGTAATATTACTATTACCATTAAAAACCCAATAGTTATCCACTAACTTTCCGTCTTTGGTTTTGATGTTTTCTTTTGGAGTATGATTGATAGAAAATTGATTTTTCTTTGCATTATACCAAATGCCCATCGATTGTAAATCTTTTTCACTTGAATAGCTAAGCATTAAACGTGATTGAATTTTTTCGTTTAGTGTTGTAATAGTGAAATTCTTGACAGGAAAACTATCCAACTCTTTTGCCCAAGGAATTTTTCTTTCTTTCTGGTAGATCAATCACAACTGTTTACAGAACGACTGATGTATTATAGTTATATTACTCTAATGACTATTGGTTATGGAGAAATTATACCAGTAACCTCTTTATCACAAAAAGCAGCTATTTTGGTCGGGATGATGGGCCAATTTTATTTAGTGATTCTAACTGCTATTGTTGTTGGGAAATATATCAACCAGTTACACCATAAAAAGAACTAGTTAACACAGCTTACACATCTTTTCCTTTTAGCATTTTCTTCCAATATAGATAAGGTAACATTACCTTTTTGAACATATATAACCTCCAATGCTCCTTAGCACTATTAAAGACAAACATTCGTTTTAATTTTGGATCTGGAGTAAAATTACCATCGTAATCAAATTCTGCGAGTGTCATTTTACCATACCCTGTAACCAGAGGGCAAGAAGAGTATCCATTATACTCTTTGTTACTGGCTTCCTGGTGTTTAAGTAATCTTAAGATATTATCAACAACAACCGGTGCTTGTTTTCGTATAGCAGCACCGGTTTTTGCTGTAGGAAGTGCAGCGACATCCCCTAATCCAAATATGTTGAGGTATTTATTATGTTGTAGTGAATGATGATCTACATCGAGCCATCCGGCGTCATTAACCAAAGATGAAGTTCTTATAAATTTTGGTGCAGCTTGAGGTGGAGCAATGTGTAACATATCAAACGGAAGCTTAATAATACTATCTTCTGTAGAAACTTCACCAATTGTTGCATCTTCATTAATAACACATTTATTCTCTTCGGGAGCTACATGCCTAAAATAAATAAACTTATTTTCAGCATCTATTTTATGAGGAGCATAGAAAGGCTTGAAGTGAATACCGTATCGACCGATAACTTTCATCAAAGTGTCCCGAATGGTTTTAACACCAAAAATAACAGAACCCGGAGTAGCAAAAATTACATTTGATGTAGTGTCAATACCTTTTTTCTTGAAATAATCTGCGGCTAGATAAGCAATTTTTTGAGGAGCTCCACCACATTTAATAGGAGTTGTTGGTTGTGTAAAAATAGCATTACCTCCTTTGAAGTTTTTAATCACTTCCCATGTGTGCTTTGGGTTTGTATAATTACTGCAAACTACTCCCTTGTCTAAGGCTTCCTGAAGACCTTCTATCATCGAAGGCTCCATCACTAACCCAGGCGCAACTACCAAATAATCATAGGTTATATTTCCATTAGATTGTGTAGATACCGAATTGTTTTCTGGATCAAATGCAGAAGCAAAATCTTTAATCCAATCTACCTTTTTTGGTATTACAGATGCCATAGGTTTTGCAGTTTTTTTATACCTATAGGTTCCGGCACCTACCAAAGTCCAAGCTGGTTGGTAGTAATGTGTATCTGCAGGTTCTATTATTGCAATATCTAAACGATTATCTTTTTTGAGTAAACGAGCAGCTGTCATTATTCCTGCAGTACCACCTCCTATAATGAGAATTTGATAATGTGATTTCATTTATGCCTTCTTTATGTTTGTATTTTAAAAGTACTTTTTAAATTTTATAGTTATGGTAACTTAGGTTACATAGAACAAAGAATAAATAGTTTTTTATTTGTAAATCAATGTTTTATGGTTTTACTTTTAAAGCCTTTTCCACGCGATAAAACCACCTTTTAAATCAACAATATTTGTAAACCCCATTTCGGCTAACATTGCAGCTGCTTTCTGACTTCGATTACCGCTTCTGCAGTATACATATATAGGTTCTTCTTTATTAAATGCATTAAATGATGATTTAAATACCATTTGCTTGAAGTAATCGATATTAAAAGCACCATCAATATGTCCGTTAGTATATTCATTGGAAGTTCTTACGTCTACTAATTGCAGATCTTTTTTTCCTGAGATAGCTTCTTTGAAAGCGAGAGCATCAATTCTGATGATGGCATTTGTTGATTGGTTTGATGTTTTAAAGAGAGTCTTGAAAATTGATATCATAGCGAGATTATATTAAAGGATTATTCTACAATAGTATTGTTTTATGTAATCGTAGTAGCCTGAATTTTGACAATACATTAAAAACAAACACCTGAACCTATTTATTTGAAATTCAGGTATTTTTTTGTTTTTATACATTTATAACATTGTAGTTGGACAGATATACTCTGATTTTGGAATATCAGTTTTTGCGATCTCTTCGAACCCACCAATCACATCTGCAAATTGAGTCCACCCTCTTTGTTTTAAAATAGAAGAGGCGATCATACTTCTGTATCCACCTGCACAGTATATAACAAAAGATTTATCCTTAGGGAATTTTGCTAAATGTTTATTAATCTCGTTTAAAGGAATATTTGTTGCATCAATAATGTGTTCTGAGTTATACTCACTTTTTTTACGAATATCAAAAACTAAAGATTTTTCTTTGGTATACGATTTTCCAAATTCTTCTGCGATAACTCTTTTTGAAGTTTCAAACTCTTTTTTAGCATTTTTCCATGAATCAAAACCATTATCAAGATATCCAACAGTATTATCGTATCCTACTCTTGATAATCGGGTAATTGCTTCTTTTTCTTTTCCTGGGTAGGTAATAAGTAGTATTTTTTGTTTCACATCGGGAATCATTTCTCCAACCCATTGAGCAAAACTCCCTTCTAAACCAATATTTATACTATTAGGAATATATCCTTTGGCAAAATCTTCTGCATTTCTGGTATCAAGCATTAATGCATCTGTCTCATTAGCGACCACTTCAAAAGCGTCTGGAAGTAATGGTTTTATAGCACGATCCATCACTTCATCAAGGCTATCATAACCTTTAATATTCATTAAGACATTTTGAGGAAAATACCCTGGAGGATTAGTTAATCCGGTAAGCAATGCATCGATAAATTCTTCTTTAGTCATGTCTTTACGCAACGCATAATTTACTTTTTTCTGGTGCCCCAAAGTATCTGTCGTTTCTTTACTCATCATTTTACCACAAGCAGAACCAGCCCCATGATTAGGATATACAATCAAATTGTCGCTTAGAGGCATTATTTTGTTACGAAGAGAATCATATAAATGACCAGCTAATTTTTCTTCGGTTAACTCAGATACCACATGTTGCGCAAGGTCAGGACGTCCTACATCGCCAATAAATAATGTGTCTCCGGTAATAATTCCATGCTCTTTTCCTTCGTCATCTATAAGTAAGTATGTAGTACTTTCCATAGTATGACCTGGTGTATGGATTACTTTGATTTTATAATTTCCAATTTCAAAAACCTGGTCATCTTCTGCTATTGTGGCATCATAATCTGGTTTTGCACTGGGGCCAAAAACAATTTCTGCTCCTGTTTTTTTTCTTAAATCTAAGTGACCACTCACAAAATCTGCATGAAAATGTGTTTCAAAAACATACTTTATTTGTGCATTGTCCTCAGTTGCACGGTCGATATAAGGCTGTACTTCTCTAAGAGGATCAAAAACTGCAGCCTCTCCATTACTTTCTATATAATAAGCAGCATGTGCTAAACATCCCGTATAAATTTGTTCTATTTTCATGAGTATTCATTTTTAAAGGTTTATACTATAAAGGTACTTTGGATTCTATTCTTTTACAGTTACTTAGGTTACAGAAGATGATTTTTTTGTCTGCTGAGAAATTTTTTCTTGTATGGCAGTCTTTTCACTAGGATTATTACAGTGGTCATATGCTTCATAAACTTTTACAAAAAGATTTTCTTTACCTATAATATTGATCAGACCACTACTAAATATAATATCCCGAGTAGGTCCTATTGCCCCGGCAATAATAAACTGAATATCTTTGTTTTTGAGATCTTTTACAATCTGTTTGAGTACATGAACAGCACTACTGTCTATGTAATTTATGGCTTCTGCATTAAGAATAATGGTTTTAAGCTCTTTTTCCTTTAGGTCTACCTGTTTATAGAGTTCTTTTTTGAAATAATCTTTGTTTCCGAAGTATAGTTGAGCATCAAAACGGATAACCAAAATGTGGTGTTGCATTTCAATATCATTGCTAAAACGATTAATGTTTTTGAAATAATTGGTGCCTTTTATTTTTCCTAAAATCGCAATGTGAGGCTTTGAAGTTCTATAAACCACTATCAATAAAGAAAATAGTACTCCTGATAATATACCTTCTTTAATACCTATAGTAAGGGTAATCAAAAAGGTGAGGATGAGGAGACCAAATTCGTCTTTTCTGTTTTTAAAAAGAGCAATAGGATATTTTATATCGATCAATCCAAATACTGCTACCATGATTATAGCTGCCAGAATCGCATTGGGTAAATAATAAAATAGGGGAGTGAGAAATAATAAAGTTAATCCAACCACTACAGCACTTATAATTGGAGCTATACCTGTTTTTGCACCAGCTTGATCATTAACTGCTGTTCTTGAAAAGCCACCTGTAGTAGGGTAGGATTGAAAAAAAGAACCAATAATATTAGAAGCTCCCAATGCAATTAATTCCTGATTCGGATTAACTTCATATTCTGTATGTTTTTCTTCTACAGCTTTGGCAACAGAAATAGCCTCCATAAAAGCAATAAGAGCTAAGGTAAGAGCAATGGGCACCAATTCTGAAACTCTTGAATAATCAACAGAAGGTATCCCAAATTCTGGTAACCCTTTTGGTATTACACCAACAATTTTTACACCCATATCATGGATACCCGAGGTATAAACACCAACGATTCCGAGAATAACAATAATTAAAGCTGCAGGAATTTTTTTGTTTATTTTTTTTATGATTTTAATAAATACAATTGCTAGAATACCGATAGTTAAGGTTAAAAAATTAGTTTCATCTATGGTTTTGGATGCATTATATAATAAGATATGCACCTGGTTACTTCGTTCGATTTCTGTTCCTAATAGATGTTTTAATTGGCTAAGTCCAATTATGATTGCAGCTGCAGAAGTAAAACCGCTTATGACAGGTTTAGATAAAAAATTAACCAAAAACCCCATTTTTAACAATCCCAGGATAAGTTGAATACTACCCATAAAAAGAGAGAGAAAAATCGCCATGGATATATATTCTTCAATACCCAAAATTGAAAGTGCACCCAATCCAGATGCTACAAGCAGGGAATCCATGGCTACGGGACCAACTGCCAATTGTCTTGAAGTACCCATAATAGCATAAATTATTTGAGGAATCAAGGCAGCGTATAGTCCAAATACTGGAGGAAGACCTGCGATCATAGCATATGCCATTCCTTGTGGAATTAACATTATACCGACGGTTAAGCCTGCAGCAATATCTCCTGATAAAAATGATTTTTTATAATCTGGAAGCCATTGAAAAACAGGAAAATATCGTTTTAACATGTATGTGCGATTTATAACTAAAAGTAACTGAACATAAATATATGACCAGTAACATTGGTTGCATAACTATGATAAATCAAGAATTTTGATATAATTTCTATGTAATTCTATTTTATCTATTTGTTCTAATTTTTTTAATAAGCGAGATATAACTACCCTAGAACTATGTAGCTCTTGTGCAATTTCCTGATGTGTATTACGAATAATATACTCATTATTAACTCGTGCTTTTTCCTTTAGGTAATTAACCAGGCGTTCATCCATTCTATCAAACGCAATACTATCTAAAGTGATAAGGAGTTCGTTTAATCGATTATGATAACTTTCAAAAACAAAATTTCTCCAGGACTTATATTTAGCTGTCCATTCTTCCATTTTTCTAATGGGAATCATAATAAGTTTGGTGTCTACTTCAGCTATTGCTCTAATCTCACTACGGGTTTGGCCAATGCAGCAAGTCATTGCCATTGAGCAGGTATCACCTCGTTCTAAGTAATATAATAGCAATTCGTCTCCTTCTTTGTCTTCTCTAAGTATTTTTACAGCACCAGATACAAGCAATGGCATTCCTTTGATGTAATCTCCAATCTCAATCAATTTATACCCTTCAGGAACTTCTCTAAAAGTTCCGACTTGCAGTATATCATTTATCAAAGCATTTTCAAATTGGCGTCCGTAACTGTTTTTTAACTCTTGAATCATTTGGGGTCTTGTTTGGTTTTAGCCATAGATGCATCATAGGTAAAGAAAAAATTTGCCCAAATCAACTTTGAAACAGCTCCGATGTATGGCATTAAAAGTATAAGAGATGTAACAATGGTGATAAAAATGTACATTGGAGTTAGATTTAATCCAAATAGCTGTATTAGAATAAAAACCGCGATGCTTATGGCTATACCAACGGCATAAGAAACATACATCGAACCATAATAAAAACTGGGTTCTATACTATATTTTAACTGACAGGAAGGACATCTTTTTTTTACTTTATTGAAGTGTTTCAAATGATATGGGTTAGCTTCTAGAAATGGTCCATTATGACATCTAGGACATTTTAAAAACAAAATACTATACAATTTTGAACCTTTACCAAACATGTTGATGAATTTTGGATAAAAGTAAAACATCATAAAAATAATATCAGTAACAAAGGTTACACAGCTAAGGATGAATTTTATTAAAAGATAAGATGTTGGTATGACTTCTTATATGTATAGGTTAATATTGTTTTTGTGTTGTAAATGAGTAGATTATATAGTGGTATTTTGTGTTTCTGATAACAATAATGTTAAAAAAATAAAAGTTTAACAAAATTTTAAATCTGTTAAAATCTGGAGGATCAGGTATTTTATGAGTAATTTTTTGAATATGTTTTAGAGGAATTTCATTTTTTTATCTTGTTGATTTTAAGGTTTTTATGTTTATTTTTTTTGAATTCTGTTATTTTTTTGAATGAAAATTCTTACTCCTTTTTTAACATTTTTTGGCATTCTTGTTATTTGACATAAATTTTCTACTTTTAGTGCAATACTAAAAATAATAAGTGAATTTAATTAGCTTCTTTTTGGTATGATATGATTTTTAGCTTGGGGTGATCATAAAGAATAAAAACGCTAATACTTTTTCTTAAGTTGTTTCTGAAATAACAACAAATGTATTTCTTGCAAAAAATGATATATACTAATGAGTTATGTTTATAAATTTAAAACATAGTATACATTAAAATAGTAAAGATCATAACTAAATAAATATTCATTCAATCAAAAAAGGAGGTTTATATGAAACGAAGAGATTTTGTTAAATACGCCGGACTGGGATCTAGCGCATTAATGATGCCATCCATGCTTATGGGAAATAATATTTCCGCAGAAGCTTTGCTAAATCCGGGGATGGATGTCGCAATCAAAAAAAGCCTTGCTGATATAGCATTGAATACTGCCAAAACTTTGGGAGCATCATATGCAGATGCAAGAATAGGTAGATACCTGAATCAATATGTATTTACTAGAGAAGATAAGGTTCAGAATGTAGTAAATACAGAATCTTTTGGGATTGGTATTAGAGTTATCGCCAATGGTACCTGGGGATTTGCTTCTACCAATAATGTAACTGAAAAAGGGATTAAGAAAGCAACAGAACAAGCGATTGCCATTGCAAAGGCAAACTCAAAAATTCAAAAAGTACCTGTAAAACTAGCTCCGGTAAAATCTCATGGAGAAGTTACCTGGAAAACGCCTATTACAAAGGATTTCAAGAAGGTACCTATTTCAGAGAAAGTAGATTTGTTACTTAGTGCTAATGCAGCTGCAATGAAAAATGGAGCCAATTTTGTGAATTCAGGCCTTTTTATGGTGAATGAACAAAAATATTTTGCATCTACAGATGGATCATATATAGATCAAGATGTTCATCGTATATGGCCAACATTTACGGTTACTGCTATTGATCGCGCTAATAATAAATTTAAATCACGTCAGGCAATGAGTGCTCCTATGGGAATGGGATATGAGTATATGGATGGTTTGGATTCAGAAAAATTAGACGGACCAGCAGGAATGAAACTGTACAGGGGTAGTTATGATATGATAGAAGATGCTAGTATAGCAGCCAAGCAAGCTAAAGAAAGATTGAGTGCCAAATCAGTAGATGCTGGTAAGTATGACTTGGTATTAGAGCCTAATCACTTAGGATTAACCATTCATGAATCGGTAGGGCATCCTCTAGAATTAGATCGGGTATTGGGGTATGAAGCAAACTATGCAGGTACAAGTTTTGCTACTCTTGATAAATGGAAAACCAAAAACTTTAAGTATGGTAGTGATATTGTAAATCTGGTAGCAGATAAAACACAAGTTGGATCTCTTGGAGCTGTTGGGTATGATGATGAAGGAGTAAAAACAAAGCAATGGGATCTTGTACGTGATGGTGTGTTAACCAATTATCAAGCGATCAGAGATCAGGTTCATATGATAGATCAGAATGAATCTCATGGCTGCTGTTATTCTCAGAGTTGGAATGATGTACAATTTCAGCGTATGCCTAATGTTTCGTTAGAACCAGGTAAAGAGAAGTATAATGTTAATGACATGATAAAAGATGTAGAAAAAGGAATTTATATTGCAGGTAGAGGTTCGTATTCTATAGATCAGCAACGATATAATTTTCAGTTTGGAGGTATCGCTTTCTACGAAATTAAAAATGGAGCGATTGTAGGAATGTTAGATGACGTTGCTTATCAATCTAATACACAGGAGTTTTGGAATTCTTGTGCCAAAATATGCGACAAAGATGACTATAGGTTATTCGGATCGTTCTTTGATGGTAAAGGACAGCCTTCTCAGATAAGTGCTGTATCACACGGAAGTTCTACTACCAGATTCAATAATGTGAATGTGATTAATACAGGTAGAACTATTTAAAACATCTTTTTCCAACAATTAATAAAAACATCATGGCAATATATACAAAAGAAGAAGCAAAGCAAATTATGGAAAAAGCATTAAGCTTTTCTACTGCTGATGCTTGTGAAATAAATATGAGCGGAAGCGAAAGTGGTAATATCCGCTATGCACGTAATACAGTTTCTACTGCGGGTCATCGATCTAATCAAAATTTGGTGGTACAATCTAATTTCGGAAAAAAATCGGGGACGGCTACAATTGATGAGTTTGATGATGAATCCTTGAAAAAAGTAGTAAAAAGGGCAGAAGAGTTAGCAAAACTTTCACCAGAAAACCCTGAGTTTATGGAAGCTTTGGGGCCTCAAACTTATGATAAATCAATAACTTTTAACAAGACTTCGGCCAATATCTCACCAGAGTATCGTGCTACAGTAGCAAGTAGTAGTATTGAGCCCGCCGCGGCAAAAGATGTTACAGCTGCTGGGTTTTTTAATGACTCATATGGGTTTAGTGCAATAATGAATTCTAAAGGGCTTTTTGCATATAATCAATCTACGAATTCTGATTTCACTGTTACAATGAGAACTAACGATGGTACAGGATCAGGATGGGTATCTCGTGACTTTAATGATGTTAATAAATTTGATGCGGTAAAAGCTTCTAGTATAGCGATAGATAAAGCAGTAATGTCAAAAAAAGCCAAAGCTATTGAGCCAGGAAAATATACCGTAATTCTAGAACCTGCGGCATCAGTTGGTTTACTGCAAAACATAGGAAGTGCTCTCAATGCACGAACCGCAGATGAAGGGCGTAGCTTTATGTCTAAAGAAGGGGGAGGAACCAAATTAGGAGAAAAAATCGTAGACGAACGAGTAAATATTTGGTCGGATCCTTTAAATCAAGATGTTCCTACTAGAACATGGAATGGCGCAGGGCAACCTTTAAAGAAGATGAATTGGATAGAAAATGGGGTAGTGAAAAATTTGGCCTATGGCCGTTACTGGGCAAAAAAGAAAGGAGTCGACCCAGTACCTTTTCCATCTAATTTTATTATGCAAGGAGGAGATGAATCTTTAGAAGACCTTATTAAAGGAACCAAAAAAGGAATTTTGGTTACCAGATTATGGTATATCAGAAATGTAGACCCTCAAACTCTTTTATATACAGGTCTTACCAGGGATGGAACGTTCTATATCGAAAATGGAAAAATAAAACATCCGGTAAAGAACTTCAGATTTAATGAGAGCCCGATTATCATGCTCAATAATCTCGAAACACTCGGTAAGCAAGTTAGGATAAATGGTAATTTAGTGCCTTATATGAAGGTGAGAGATTTCACATTTACGAGTTTGTCTGATGCGGTATAACTTTAATTAATAACATAAACTGGTCGTTTTGCTTAGCTTCATGATGACCAGTTTTTCTTTCGTAACTATTCTAACTTCTAGCTTTAAGATTTTGTGGGTTAGAGTATTTATGAAAGTCAAAATAATAACTGCATTGAGTAATAAGTTTTTTTTTACAAGATTGCAATATGAGTCGGGAGATTGGGATGTAGATCAAAGAATGCCTTCCAACCTTTTAAACTCTCTAGTGGAGTACACTACCTTAAAAGTAGATACGCAAGAAAAAATTATATCCCTGAGTAGCGATGAAATATTCAAAAGCCCATTTTGCTACATATCTGGGCATAAACTAGTGCAATTTACAAAGAAGGAAAGAGAGAATTTTGAGAAATATGTTAAGAACGGTGGGTTTGTATTTGCAGATGATTGTAATCATGATATTGACGGTTTATTCTCAAAATCATTTGAACGGCAAATGGAGGATATCTTTGGACCTCAACAATTAAAAAAAATCCCTAATAACCATGAGATATATAACGTTTTCTTCGAATTTGAAGATGGCCCGCCCACTACGTCTCAGGAACTTAACGGATGGGGAGATGATCTTGTACATGATTATTTAAAAGCTATTGAAATTAATGGCAGGATAGGGGTTCTATTCAGCAATAAAGATTATGGTTGTGAATGGGACTATGATTTTCGAAATAAACGATGGTATAAAATTGATAATACCCGATTTGGGGTAAATATAGTGATGTATGCATTGACATCATAAAAGAAGGTGTATGGATAAAAATTTAGCAAGTATTGAGCAAGAGGTGAATGTACTTACAGAGAAGCTTACGAATTTAAAAAAAGAAATTGGTAAGGTAATTACAGGGCAGGAGGAAACCGTAGAGCAATTACTTATTACTTTTCTGGCAGGTGGACATGCATTGTTAGAAGGAGTTCCGGGATTGGCAAAAACATTAATGATAAGAACATTGGCACAAGCCATTGATTTGAAATTTAAAAGAATACAATTTACACCAGATCTAATGCCATCTGATATTATTGGTACCGAAATACTTGAAGAAGATTATAGTACCGGAAAGAAATTTTTTAAGTTTAATAAAGGGCCCATTTTTGCAAATATTATTTTGGCAGATGAGATTAACCGAACCCCACCAAAAACTCAAGCGGCACTGTTAGAAGCGATGCAGGAATTTGAGGTGACATATTCTGGTAAAACCTATGCTCTTGACAAGCCATTTTTTATTCTCGCGACTCAAAATCCTATAGAACAATCAGGTACATTTATGCTCCCAGAAGCACAACAAGATCGTTTCTTGTTATATATAAAAATTGGATATCCCAGTGAGTTAGAGGAAACTACTATTTTAAAAAATACTACAGGTACCAAAAAAGAAACACTTAATAAAGTAATTACAGGAGAGGATATATTAAGATTACAAGACCTGGTAAGAGAAGTACCCATTAGTGATGATCTTATCACATTTGTCAGTAAGCTAATACGAGCAACACGGCCAGAAACCACTACAAATGCATACGTAAAAGAGTGGGTGAATTGGGGAGCAGGTCCAAGAGCAGGCCAGGCAATGATATTAACAGCCAAAGCACGTGCTTTGATGAAGGGACGCTTATCGGTTACACTTGAAGATATAGAACATGTAGCTATACCTGTATTACGCCACAGGGTTATTGTAAATTTTAGAGCAGAATCCGAAGGGATAATATCAGATGAGGTTACTCATCAACTATTAAAAGCTATTCCGGTAGCTACAAATGGAAAAAATAAGTGAAACAGGATTATCATCAATTATTAAAACCAGAACTTATAAAAAGTGTATCTGGACTAGCACTTATTGCACGTGTAATAGTTGATGGATATCTGTCTGGACATAATCATAGTAGAAGTGTAGGTCCGGGAATGGAGTTTAGTCAATTTCGTAATTATGAACCAGGTGATGATTTGCGATTGCTGGATTGGAAAATGTTAGCCAGATCAGGAAGATACTATATTAGACAATCGGAGATAAAAAGTAATATTGCCGTAAAATTTATTGTAGACGCCAGTACTTCTATGCTTCATAAGGAAGAAGGACTGACTAAAATGGATTACGCTAAAGTTTTAGTGGCTTCATTAGCATACCTGTCTCAAAACCAGGGAGACGCTGTAGGACTTTTTGCACTTAATGATCATCGTTTATACAGTTTTTACCCTAAGGTTCAAAAACAACATTTTAATCGCTTAATGCTAGAATTGATTAACATTGAGAACGAAGGAAAATGGCCAGAAGATCCCAATACATCAAAAAACCTTCATGATCGAAGTCACAAAGAGTTGATCTTTTTTATTACTGATTTATATGAACATAGTGAAGAATTAACCTCCTTTGTCAAACGTTTAAAAACACCTAAAAACGAAGTGATAGTATTACACTTAATGGGTAAAAATGAGCTAGAGTTTGACTATAAAGGTACGGTCACATTTGAAGATCTGGAGACAGGAGCAAGGCGTAAGGTAGATGCTAAGATAGCAAAAAAACAATACCTTATTGCATTAGAAGAAATGATGAAAAACACAAAAAACACTCTGTTAGCCAATGATATAGGTTATCATTTGTTTAAGTTGAATGAAAATATAGGAGAGGCTTTACAAGTATTTCTGAAGAAACGAAATAAACTAATTTGATATGTTTTTTCTCAATCCTACATATCTATGGGCTTTATTGGGACTTATTGTACCGATAGTCATACATCTATGGAGTAAGAAGGAAGGAAAAACAATTAAAATAGGAAGTATTCAACTACTTGATGAGTCAGATTCAAAACAAACGAGTAGTATTCAAATCAATGAATTGTGGCTTTTGTTACTGCGAATACTATTGATTGGTATACTTGTTTTTCTCATCGCTGGACCGCAGATAAAAAGAAAAATTACTAAAGTGCCCGTCACTTATATTGTAGAACCTTCTCTAGTACAATATGAAGAGGTAAGTGCTATTTTGGATACAATAGGGACTGAAGTGCCAATACGGCTATTACAATCAGGTTTTCCGGAGTATCAAAACGATCCATTACCTAAAACCTCTACCATCACTCCTAAGTATTGGCAATTAGCTAAAGAAATGGAAACATTAGAAACAGATAGCATTGTAGTTTTTACCAATGCATTCACATCGGGTATAAAAGGAAAGAGGCCACGGGTTCATAAAAATATATCATGGATAATTCTAGATCCTGGAAAACCAATTAAGAATATCCTTAGTGCTGTTAAAAAAGAGAATACAATAGAGTTCCTTTCTGTATCAAGTGATGATCAACATTTATCTTTTGATAAAGAGCTTGTTGCTATGAATAGTAATCAAATCGAGTTTAATAAAGAGATGGATAGTGTAATTTTTCTGGTAAACGGAAAACAAGAACAGTATCCTCTTATTACAGAATCACCTGTTAGGATATTAGTATTTTATGAAGACAACTTGTCTAATGAAAAGGCATATGTTGAAGCTGCTTATAATGCATTATCAAAATATCTTAACAAACCTATTGATGTACATACAGTACAGAATAGTGATACGATACATCTGGATTCTTTTAAGGCAGTAATATGGTTAAGCAAAGACGTAATTCCAAAAACATCTTCGACAGTACTTCTTTATAAACCAGATGATTTATCTCATAGCATTATAGAAAAAGGGCCTTCAAAAGATGTTTTCTACCTTACAAAACCTCTTAATACAGAACATGTTGTAAATGAGTATTTTGCAGAACATTTACTGGCGATGCTCAATCTTAATGAAAATCTGGAAGAAAAAATAAGACGGTATGATAAACGAGTTTTACATACAGGGGAATTACTTCCGATAGCTGCGGATTTTAAGCAAAATAAAGAGAATGCTACTATTTTAGATATTTCTAGATGGCTATGGCTTTTATTAATACTATTATTGATAACGGAGCGTATCGTAGCAAAATATAGAAAGCAATGATGGAGTCGGGCGGAAAAATATTAGTTCGGTTTAAAAAGCGTTGGCAATTAATGCTATGGATAGAGATTTTGTTGTACGCATTAGGACCTGCTATTCTTGTGTATTTCTTGTTTTTAAATCCAGTATTTTCAGTTATTACTTTGGTATTTGGGATTGCACTGATTACTGTTTTTATGAAACCATGGAAACCGGGTTTGAAAAAAGTGAGCAGTTATATTGATCAACATCTTGATGTAGCTGAGTATAGTACAGGTCTTTTGTTATTGCCCGAAGAGCAGCTTTCTAGCTTGGCAAAATTGCAACAACACAAGGTAACAAAACAGCTTGTTGACAAGATAAAAACTATAAAGCCTCCAAGTCATTTGCTAAGAGGAAGTACTATTATGGGCCTATTTATATTTACTGGCTTTTTAATACATCAGTTTCATATCCTTGATCATTTACAACGGTCACAAGAACCAAAAACACAACCAGAAGAGATCATTTTTAAACCTGTAGATTCAATAATTTCAACTCAACAACCTAGATTAGAAAGTCAGCTGTTAACCATACAATACCCTGCTTATACTGGGAAACCTTCGCTTAAGACTTCTAAAATGGAAGTAAAAGCTGTAGAAGGATCACGATTGTTCTGGGAAATAAAATTTGACACCAAAATTAAAAGTGTAAATATGGAGAGTATGGAAAATAGCTATCCTATGAAGTTGACTGATGATGGGTATATAAGAACTTCAATTTTAAATACATCAGGGTTTTATAATTTCAAATTCACTGATATGCAAGGAGTTTCATATGCATCTGATTTATATTCGATTGAAGTTATAAAGGATAAAAGCCCAGATATAAAAATTACAGATTTGAAACAGTTTACTTCCTTTTCTTATGATGAAAACAAAAGAATAACATTTACAACCTCTGTTACCGATGATTTTGGTGTCGCAGAAGTATATATCATAGCGACAGTTAGCAAAGGATCTGGTGAGTCTGTTAAGTTTAGAGAGGAAAAATTAGATTTTGACAGCAAAGTATTTAGAGGCCGTAAAAATCTTAGCTTATCAAAAAAAATAGATCTGGATCAAATGAATATGGAGCCGGGAGATGAGCTTTATTTTTATATTGAAGCACTAGATCTTAAGCAACCCAAACCCAATACCTCAAGAAGTGAAACCTTTTTTGCGGTTATAAAAGATACAATTTCTGATGAATTTGCAGTAGAAGGAACGATGGGAGTGGATCTAATGCCTGATTATTTTAGAAGTCAACGCCAATTAATTATTGATACAGAAAAACTCATTAAAGATAAGTTGAAGCTATCAGAAAAAGACTTTAAATTTAAAAGTAATGAATTAGGATTTGATCAAAAAGTATTACGCCTTAAGTATAGTGAATTTATGGGGGATGAATCAGATTTTGGGGCAGCAAATCAGGAAAATACAGCAATGCCTGAAGAAGAACATAGTGATGAAGAAGAACATAGCGATGAAGATCCTTTGGCAGCATACACCCATGATCACGATAATGAAAATGAGCATAACCTAGTGCCTCAGGATGAAGAAAAGGATGGCAAGAAAACTCATGACCCTCTACATGAATATTTACATAATCATGATGACCCAGAAGAGTCAACTCTTTTTACACAATCTTTAAAAAGTAAATTAAGACAAGCACTTAATGAAATGTGGGATGCAGAGTTGTATTTACGGTTATATACTCCCGAAAAATCCCTACCATATCAATATAGAGCACTTAAATTGATTCAGGAAATAAAAAATAGTGCTCGAGTCTATGTACATCGTATTGGTTTTGACCCTCCACCAATTAAAGAAGATAAGAGACTAACAGGTAAAATTGACGAAGTGTCTAATTATAGAAAAAAGGAAGAGCTAAAACTACCAGAAATATATCCTTCTATTCACAAGACGGTTTTGAGACTTGAGCAATTGATATCTAATAAAACTTCAATTACCAATGAAGATAAACTTCTTTTTGAACAGGCAGGAAATGAATTAGCTGCTAAAGCTATTGAAAATCCAGGGAAGTATTTAAAGACCTTACAACAGTTAAAAAAGATTACCGAAGACAGAGCAATATCATCTTCAATTTTGACCGAAGTACAGAAAGGTTTGTTTTATGCGCTTCCCGAATTACAGCCTAACCCGTTTAAAAAGAAAATGTTAACAAGTGAAATTAATGAATTATTATTAAAAGAACTTGAAATTCATGATTGATCAAATAACTTTTTTGAATGAGAATTGGATATGGCAAATCGGTATTGGAGCGGTAGTGCTATGGTTGATTTTTGGGTGGAAAGAATGGTCTCGGTTCGGGAAACGTAGGTTTTGGGTAAATATAGTAATAGCCTTTTTGGCAATTACCTCACTTGTTATTATAGCCCTAAAACCTGCAATTTCTACTGTTAATAATGTAGTTGCTAAAATGATTTTACTTACCGAGGGTTATGATCAAGAACAATTGGATAGCTTGGAGAAAATTCATAAAAAGCTAAAAATATATAATTATAAAGCTAATCATTCTATTTTTGATGATGTAAACACTCCGGATTCTGTTTTTATACTAGGATACGGTGTAAAGCCTTATGACCTCTGGCAATTGGATAATTATAAGGTTAATTACCTGGGGAAAAACATACTTTCTGGAGTAGTTAGGTTTAAATATCATTATAAAAATAGTGTAGGTGAACGTCAGGTATTTACAGGATTATATGCAAATCCTCGAAAAGGGAATATCCTTGTTTTAGAAGGCCCAGGAGGAGCAGGTTTAGACTCAGTTTCTTTAGCACTTGATAAACAACAAAAATTTCAATTAGCAACTAACCTTAATGTAAAAGGAAACTATCTTTTTTCTCTAGTTGAAAAAGATTCTTTAGGGAAAATTCTATCTAGAGATCCTATACCTATAGTTGTAGAAGAGAATACTCCTTTAAAAATAGTAGTGGTAAATGGTTTTCCGACTTTTGAAACAAAGTATCTTAAAAACTACCTGGCACAAATGGGGCATGAAGTACTTGTTCGAAGTCAGATCACCAAAGGAAGGTATAAGTTCGAATATTTTAATATGGAAAGAATGCCTTTGGGAGCCTTTTCTAAAAAGAATCTAGAACCTTTTGATCTTGTTATCATTGATGCCAATTCACTTAAAAATTTGAGCAGAAAATCACGTACCGCCTTAGAGAATTCTGTAAAAGAGAATGGTTTGGGTATTTTTATCCAACCAGACCCTAATTTTTTTAGATCTTCAAAAAGTTTAGGAGGTTTTGAATTTATTTCAGAAAAAAATACAGAAACCAGATTAGATGATCAGAAAAAAAAAAATTTTTCTAAATACGCTTTTGTGTTTAAAGATGAACTTTTACTACAACGTATTCATTCTAAACCTAACACTAAAACCATATCGGGATATAAACACATCGGGAAAGGTAAAATCGGAACCACTGTGTTAGAAAATACATATGAATTATTATTAAATGGTCACACTACTGCTTATCAACAAATATGGGCTAAACTCATTACTAGTTTAAGTAGTAAAGAAACTTTACCAATAGAATGGGGAGCAACATCAATACTTGCATATAAGAATCACCCTTTTGCCTTTGATGTGAGAACATCAATATCAAAACCAAGAATCAAAATTAATAAAAAATATGGTGTTTCGATGCGTAGAGATATTGAGATACTAAACCTATGGAAAGGGGTTACTTATCCTAGAGACCTTGGGTGGAATATCCAGTTTTTGGAACAGGATACAACAAAAACATTTCAATATTTTGTAACAGATACATCTTATTGGCAATCACAAACACGATATAAGACAATTGAAGAAAATAGAAGATATTATAAAAAATCGTTGAAAAAAGAGATAGTCCAGCACTATACTATACGGCCAATACCACTTCTAGGTTTTTATCTTTTGTTTTTATTATGTGTAGCATATTTGTGGCTGGAACCTAAGTTATCGAAGTTGTAAAAAGAGTTTTGTTGTTAAAATTAGAGTTATGAAGATAATTTAGACCTTTTTTAAGATTGATAATTGTCGAACAAACCATTTAGAATATTAACTTTGCATGCTGTAAGAAAAATTGTTTGTGATTCGAGATATAGTTATTGCGGTTTTGTGGAGTCTATCTCCCTTTGGAGAGGCCAAAGTTGGAATTCCCTATGGTATGCTTAATGGATTGAATATCTATTTGGTATTTGTCTTATGTTTTTTTGCTAATGTATTGGTATTTCCATTGATGATGTTTTTTTTGGAAAAGATGAACACCTATTTGCTTAGGTGGAAATTTTATAAAAAAGCTGCGATATCTGTAGCACGAAGAGCAAAATTAGGATCAGGGAGCAAAATTCAAAAACATGGATTTTGGGGACTTCTTTTATTTGTTATGATTCCAATTCCTGGTACTGGTGTGTATGCAGGAAGTATTGCTACGTATTTATTCAAGGTTAAAAAACGAAAAGCTTTTGTAGCCAATAGCGTCGGGATATTCTTTTCTTCTGTTATTGTTTGGGTTACAACATTACTTACTATGAAGGGAATTGCTTAAACTTTCATATCATATAATTAAATTTTACTGCATAGTTCTGACAGATTCATAATGAGTTTCCTAAAACTGATAAAAATCATTAATAAAAAATAAAAAATATAGTAACATTGATGCTTAAATGCATTTATGGAAATCTCAAATGATATTGTTTTACGGCCTAGGTTTTTTCAGAATTTAGATATACCATCAGAAGAAGCACTAGAAGCTTTTGAAAAAACAGCTAAGACTTGTCAGGATTTTAAAGTAAGCCGAGTAGATCATCACATTTTTATACGTATTCCAAAAAAAGATCAGCATTTCTGGTCTCCTCAACTTCATCTCGAGATTTATGATATTGATGAAAAGCAACCACAACTAAAAGGGCTTTTTGGACCGAGTCCTACAGTATGGACGCTTTTTATGTTTTTACATTTTGTAGTTGCTACATTATTTATCGCAACCGTAGTTTGGATGTATGTTAATATACGACTAGATAAATCTTACTTAATTCCTGTAATCACTCTGTTTTTTCTTTTTATTACTTGGTTTGTACTCTACTTTGCTGGCCGTTTAGGAAGACAAGCTGGTAAAAAGGAAATGCATACACTGTATATTTTTATGGAGAACACATTAAATTCAGTAAGATAAAAAGTATCGTAAACTAATAGGTCAATAAATTACTTCGTAGTATTTAATTTGTTATATACATGTCTATATAGTACTTCATATTTTGAAGTAATATAGACTTAGTTGTAGACCTTTAGTTATCCTCAAAATGCCCTAAAGAAGGGACTCTTCTTTACTTCTTCAAAATTATTTTTATTTTTTTTTACTCAGTCCCGAAAAATGGAACTAGTAACTATTAATATTGTACTCGAAATAGAGATTAAATGTAAACGATCGTATAAAATCAAAAATATTGGAGTGAAAATAGAAGGTAAATTACCTTTTTATTTAACAAACATATTTTGACTGAACCATAAAGGTTTGATATGTAGATTTATAATTATGATCTCATGAAATTATGATAAGAAATGTAGCTGTAGAAACGTGCATTTTTGAAAAAAAGAAGAGATTATATCTCTTGTCATAGATATTGGCAGATTACTATATATATAGTAGTTTTGGCGCTTTTAAAAAAATAGGCTTAATACTTTTAAAACTAAAAATTTACAATATTGAAAAAGAATCACACAACTTTTCTATTGATATGTAACGTCTTGTTATTGATAGTAATTTTTACAGCATTTTATTTTTTCAAATCTTCTAGTACCGATGTTGTCTATGTCGACAATGTTAAACTTTTTAATGGCTTTAATATGTCTCAGGATTTAGGAAAAATTAATAATAAAAAAATTACAAAACAAAAAAAGAAACTAGATAGTCTATATACAATCTATTCTATTTTAAGAAAGCAAGAGAATAAAGAAAAAGCTCTGGAATTAGAAATGCAATTAAGGACAGAAGATCAAGAGTTAAAAAAAATGAATGAATACCTCTCTAAAGATATAAGTCAAAAAGTTTGGACTAGACTAAATCAATATGTAAAAGAATATGGTATAGCAAATCAGTGTAAGATTATATTAGGAACACAAGGTGTAGGCAATATAATGTATGCTCAAGAAGAAATTGATATAACAACAAAAGTATTAGAATATGCAAATGCCAAATATGAAGGAAACTAAAATAAAAGCACTGGTGTTTTGTATGTACAAGAAAAACACATGGTTTGTTTTTCTAGGGATACTATTGTTTTTCTCTTCTTGCATAAAAGATAGTAAAACTCAAGATTCCAAAATAGAGTATAAACTATTCAATTTAGAGAATTCTGGGTGGAAATCTAAGTCTGTTTCTCATTTTTTGTCAGATATAGAATACAAAGCCACATTAGTCCCTTTACAATATTATATTTTGAAAAATGAAGGAAATCATGACCTTCATAAAGTTGATTCTATATATGAGTCCCTTAAAAGAGAACGAATAATTGAAATAGAATTTCAACAAGAGCAGGAAGATGATTTGTTGAAATCTGAATATACAAATCTTGATTATGAATCAGCAGTAAAATACATGTCTTTTACAATAGAAAATGATTTTAAAGTTGTCACGCAATCAGGAGATACGATCCCTTGTTTAGGCACCACATTCGAAAGGAATTTTAAAGTAGCTCCTTTTAAAAGATTGTTGTTGCATTTTGACAACATTTCACCAGAAGAAAACATTAAACTAGTGTATCAGGATCACTTGTTTGGAAACGGAATACTAAAATTTAAGTTTACAGAAACACCTATTAAGTTATAACATTATAACACCCTTAGTTATATGATCAATACAATACGAGAAAGTAAAGTTACAAAAGTAATTGCAAGTTATTTGGCAATACAGTTGATTGTACAAATGATGCAACCTATGCAATTGTGGGCATTAACCAGTGGTCCATCACAACCAGAGTTTAATTCATTTACACCTATCGGAACTTCTGATATGGTGAATTTATCCTCAGGGAATTTTAATTACAATATACCTGTGATGGATGTGGGAGGATATCCATTAAATCTAGCTTATAATTCAGGGGTATCCATGGATCAAGAGTCTTCTTGGGTTGGATTAGGATGGAATCTTAATGTAGGACAGATTAATCGACAAGTACGAGGAATTCCTGATGATTTTAAAGGGGATGAAATGACTTACGAAAGTAATATGAAGCCTAACGTTACTGTAGGAGTAGCGGCTCAAATAGATATTCAATTATTTGGTTATGAGAATAATGATGGTGTAAAAGCCAAAGCGTCCGTTGGAGTAGATCTTAAATACAACAATTATTCAGGAATATCATTTACTCCTTCTTATGGTATTTCTTTTGATTTAGCAAATACTGTATCGGTTGGGATGAGTGTAGAGACTTCAGCGACAGAAGGAGCTACCGTTTCTCCTAGTGTTGGTATTTCTGCAACTAAAGGTGTTAGCGAAAAAGCTGCAATTACAGGTGGGCTTAATGCAGGAGTTTCTTATAATTCTAATCAGGGATTGAAATCGTTTAATATTTCAAGTTCTATGGGATTGACTGGAATAAAAGATAAGACCCATGAAGATTATAGTAAAGTAGAAAAAGCTAGGAATAGATCAGCCGGTTTTGGTTCGGGGTCAGGATCTATCTCTTTTGGTAATGTTACGCTTACACCTCGTAAGAGGACAGCTTTTGTAAATAATAATGGTACTGTAGCAGTATCTCTCGGAGGTGATATTTGGGGTGCAGATGTCGAAGGTGAAATATCGGCTATGGGATCTGTACAAAAGGTTAAAGATCCTATTAAAACTGAAAAAGCATATGGATATGAATTCACCGGTCACGCAACTCCAGATGATATTAAAGATTATAATAGAGAAAAAGATAATATCATTAGTAAAACTACATTGGCTTTACCAGTTTCTAACTATACATATGACCTCTATACAGTACAAGGTCAGGGAGCCGGTGGAATGTTTAGACCTTTTCGAAGTCAGGTAGGACAGATTAATGACGATTTGGTTAAAGATGAGAGTTCTAGTTTAAGTTTGGGAATAGAAATAGAACCGGGAACAGGATACCATTTTGGAGCTAATTTTACTAGTGCTCCATCAGTAAGTAGAACTGGGATATGGGATACAAAGGCCTTGCAACATTTTAAACAAGAGAAAGAAGACATCAAAGAATCGGGAGATTTATTAGATTATGAACCTGTATATTTTAAATATATTGGAGAGCCTAGAATTGATAAAGATCAAAAATTATTTGAGGATTTGGGAGGATACTCTCCTATTGCTTTAGAAATCGGAGGAAGCAAAAAAGGCTTTAACAAGTATGCTGATAATCACTTTAGAATTAAAGAATATAATGCTGATAATACTCCAAAATATAGACCTTTACCAAGTTTTAATTCAAAATTTAAAAGATCGAGAGATATTCGTAATCAGAATGTACAGAAAATTAGTGCAGAAGAACTGCTTAAATTTTATAATGAAGGATATGCTAAATCTCGTATAAATAAAAGCTCAAAACCACATCATACTGCCGAGGTAAGAGTATTAAACAGTGATGGATCTACCTACGTGTTTGGAGAAACTGCTTACAATAAAATAAAAAGAGAAGTTACATTTGCGACAAACAGTACTAATTTTAATTGTGCAGATGGTTTAGTGACTTACCAAAGTGGTGAAAATTCTACAAATAATAGAAGTGGAATAGATAATTTTTATGACGCTGTAGAGACTCCGGCTTATGCACACTCATATTTATTGTCTTCTGTATTATCATCAGATTATGAGGATTTAGAAGGAGATGGCCCTACAGATGATGATTTGGGGGCATATACAAATTTTATATATACCAATAAAGAAGATAATTATAAATGGAGAATTCCTTACGGTAGCAATAAGGCATCGTATAATGCAGGGTTAAACACAGATAAAGCAGATCAAAAAGGAAGTTATGTTTATGGAGAAAAGGAGATAAAGTATATAGATAAAATTGTAACCAAAACTCATGTGGCAATATTTGACTTGTCTTCACGTAAAGATGCGCGTGGAGTAACAGGAGAAAATGGAGGTGCTTCATCTTCTGGGCAACAAATGTTTAAGATTGATAAGATTAGATTGTATTCGAAACCAGAAGCTATTAAAGCCAAAATATTAGATGACGATGCTACTAATGATTTGCCTATAAGTGCTATCAAAACAGCACATTTTGTTTATGATTACTCTCAGTGTAAAAGTGTAGAGAATAATAGTAATGAAGCCCCAAGTGGTAATGAGTTACGTAATGAAGGAGGAAAACTAACACTAAAAAAAGTGTACTTTACTTATAGAAATTCGCAAATGGGTAAGTATACTCCGTATACTTTCAATTATGATGGGTTTAATCCCGATTATAACCTAAAATCCTATGATGTTTGGAGTGGATATAAACCCAATACAAGTGGGGGGTGTAATACTAAAGACCCTATTACAACGCCAGAATTTCCATTCGTACAACAGGATGACAAGGAATTACAAAATAAATATGTTTCAGCTTGGTCATTAACGTCAATTGATTTACCATCAGGTGGAAAAATCGACATGACTTATGAAAGTGATGACTATCAATATGTTCAAGATAGAAATCCTTTGCAAATGTTTAAAGTGGTTGGAGCAGGAAATGAAGATGGGTCAACGCCTTTTGATCCCGTAAATACAAGGCTGTATAAGTTTTCTGGAAACAAAGATGCTAGATACCTTTATGTAAAATTACCATCTGGTGAAACAGCTACTACAGATGCGGATTTTAGATCAAAATATTTGAAAGGAATAGAAGGTAAACCGGTTTATTTTAGATTCTTAATGAATATGACCAAAGCTGGTGCGTTATCTGATACTAGTAATGACTATGATTATGTAACCGGATATTTTGAAATAGATGGAAATACTAATGTGTTTACTGCTCCCAATGGATCTGTTTATGCAGCTGTTCCCATGAAAACTACTGATATGGAAGGGGGGATTACAGGAACTAAACAAGTAAATCCAATTTCTAAAGCAGGATGGTATTTTGGAAGAAGATATCTGAATGGATTAGTATATGGGTTAAATACTGATTATAGAACAGAGAACATACAGTCTATCGCTAAAAAAGTGATTAGTAGTTTTAAAGCAAATAAAGATATTCTTACCGGTCCCAATGCTAAATTAAGAAGTAATGAATTTTTATGTGCGCAACGTTTTTGGCCGGATAAATCCTGGATACGCCTGTCAACTCCACGAAATTACAAATTAGGAGGAGGTGCACGAATAAAGAAACTGGTAATGAGAGATCAATGGAATAAAATGGTAGATCCTACTATTCCTGATACCAATGAAAAATATACTAAAGAGTATGGACAAACTTATGAATATACTTTGGAAGATGGAAGTTCTAGTGGAGTAGCAACTTATGAGCCTAACAAGAGTAAGGAAAACCCATTTGTTGAGCCATTTTATAATCATTCTGATCGTTTGATAGCACCAAGAGAGGTAAACTATGTAGAAAAGCCATTTGGTGAATCTTTTTTCCCTTCGTCAGCAGTAACCTACAGTAAAGTTACAGTAAGTAATCTAGCACGAGAAGGAATATCAAAACATGCTACGGGTAAGGTAGTTTCAGAGTTTTTCACTTCTAAGGATTACCCTACTAAAGTAGATTATACAGATATTGATAGCCCTAATAATTATGCTACAAATCAGAATCAATTTTTAGAAAATCTTTTACAGGGAATTTTTGGAGGAGAGGTTAAATCAAGAAATGAATATGCATTATCTCAAGGTTTTATGGTTCATACTAATGATATGGATGGTAAGATGCGTTTTCAGAAAGTATATGCAGAAAATCAAGATAAACCCATATCATCTGTAGAATATAAATATAGCACCAAAGAAGATGATGTCACTCGATTGGATAATAAACTACCAGTAATTACCAAAGAAGGGAAGGTACTTTATGATAGACAGATTGGTGTTGATTATGACGTGGTTACAGATTTTAGAGAGAGTTATTCTAAATCTAAGACAGAAGGAGTTAAAGCTAATGTAGTTGCATTAATATTCGGAGTTGTTGTAGTACCTATCCCAACTATAGTGCCTTCTCGTACTGAACTTGAAAATGTAGCATATTCTACCATCACAACAAAAGTGATTCATACCACTGCAGTAATGAAAGAAAAAATAGCTACAGATCTCGGATCTAAAGTATCTACAATAAATGAAGCTTGGGATGCAGAAACGGGGCAAGTATTATTAACCCGAACTGTCAACGAATTTGATGATGAATACTATAGCTTCAATTTCCCGGCATATTGGGCTTATGATAATATGGGACAAGCATCCCGTAATATTGGTATTACAGGAACGCTAAAGAGATCAGGTAATTTCTTTACTATACCAGATGCTAAGAAATATTTTACGCTTGGTGATGAAATAATTGCTACTTACGGAAGAGCAAAGAGAAGTGATAAACTTTGGGTAGTTGGGTTTAATCCAGCAGGTGATGGAGTAATGTTAATGAAAGGAAACGGAAGTGTCATTAATACATCAGAAGGAGCAAATATTAGTGAAGACATTAACTTCAAAATTGTAAGATCAGGACATAGAAATCAACAAATGGCCAATATGGGATCTATTACAATGATGAAAAATCCAATTAAGGGAAGTAATGGAGCTAAATTGAATCAGATAGATACTAATACATTCACGTTAAGTGCAAATACACCAACCGTGGATAATTTACGAATTATAAATGCTAGCGCAGTAGAGTATAATGACTTTTGGAATTGTCAGTGTGAAAGTGAGCTAAAATTTATTGAAGAATCCTTGGGAGGAAAAGAACTAGAAGATATTTCACAAGAAGATTATCCTTTTGAAAAACCATTTAACCCTTATGTTTATAATGCAAAAGGAGAGTGGAGAGCAAAACGTTCTCACGCCTATTTAACAGAACGCTTAGATGTTAATGAAGGTACAACTTCTAAAGTTAACACTCGTAGAGAAGGTTATTTTAAAGAGTTCACACCTTACTATGCTTTGATGCAAGATAAAACCTGGAAAAAATCTACGACAGCTAATAATGCCTGGACATTTGCAAGCGAAGTAACACAATACAGTCCTTTTGGAGCAGAATTAGAAAACAAAGATGCTTTAGGTAGATATTCTACTGCACAATATGGTTACAATTATACGTTGCCTACCGCAGTGAGTTCTAATAGTAGATATCGTGATATGGGTATGGATGGTTTTGAGGATTATGTGTTCATGAAGGCTGATAGTGCTCATTTTAACTTCAAAGGTTCGGTAGATAAAGATGGATTTGAAGGGGTGCAAATAACAGATCAAGTATCTCATACCGGTAGAAATAGTTTATTAATCCCTGCAAACGAAAATGCAATTTTAGAACGTAATCTTATTGGTGAGTTACCTAAAGATGTAGATTATGATAATGATGGAATTAAGGATGACGAAGATTATTGTCCTTTTACACCAAGTAATAATTATGATTATGATGGGGACAAAATTGGAGATGAATGTGACGACGATCCTATACCTCAAGTATTTGGGCGATATACTACAAATGAAGTGCTTTATATGGCTGGAGGTGTAAAAGAATGTGTAGGAAGAAGTGCTGAATTTACAATATATGGTAATCCAAATGAAACTATTGAGTATGCAATAGTATTCCATCAAACAAACTATAGACAGATGTCATTATCAATTAATGATAAACGTATTTTTAATGATAATGATGTTAGAAATAAAACTGGAGAATTATTTGTTTTCAAAGATATCGTATTGGATATAAGGGGGCAAAAGTATATAGATCTTGATTTTGATGTGGTGAGAGCAAAATCCAAAAAAGGGGATAATACCTGGCGAATGGAATTCATGATTTTGAATAAAAATAATGGAAGTCCGGTACGAGGTACTTCAATCGATTTGAAATCACAAGGAAGAAGAGATAAAAGGTGCGGAGAGCCTGAATGGGGAAATTTAGATCAAATCAAGCATTAATTTATATAATCGATATCAAATTCGAATTCATTGATAAACACATTAAAAAATAATCTAAATCTATTTAGATACATGAAAAATCTAACTTATATACAATCAAAGCTCACGAAGTATTCTTTACTGGTACTGGTAGTTGTTTTTAATAGCTTGTCTGCAAAAGCACAGGTTTCTTCTCAGGAACGTCAGGCTTTAGTAGATTTCTATACTAGTACAAATGGAGCAAACTGGACTAATACACAGGCAAATAATCAACCATGGTTAATTAATGATCCAAATTCTTCGGTGAATGATTGGTATGGAGTAACTGTAGTAGCCAATAAGGTAACTGTTTTAAAACTAGATGATAATAATTTAGTCGGTACAATTCCTGGTGCTATATCCAATATATTAGGATTAGAATCATTATCATTAAACAAGAACACACTTTCTGGGGGTATTCCTAATACGATTGGTGACCTGATTAATTTAAAAAGTTTATCACTAGCTCGTAATAAATTAACAGGAACAATACCTGCATCAATATCAAATTTGTCAAATCTGACTAGTGTTTCCCTGTATTTAAATAAATTAAGTGGGGTTATTCCATCAGGATTTTGGAATCTTTCAAACTTAAAAGTTATTCATATAGCTTTTAATAAATTAGAAGGGACTATTCCGGTTAGCATTGGAAATATGTCTAATTTAACTTTTTTATACCTATCAGGGAATAAACTAGAAGGCCTGTTACCAAGCTCGCTTGGTAATTTAACTAAGCTAGGTACGTTAGCGATTGCAAACAATAGTTTTTCGGGTAAAATACCATCGGGATTATCGGCAATAGCGTCATCTGATATTTTGAATACTTTAGAATTTGGAGGAAATAATTTTGTATATAGTGATTTTGAAACGGAACATGCAAATTACCAAACGAATCTAACCAGATATTTATATACACCTCAAGCGGAAATAGATCAAACTGAAACCAGATCAATACCTAAAGGGCAGTCAATTACATTAACAAGTGCAGCATTAACAAGTGCCAATAATAGTTATCAATGGTATAAAGATGATGTTGCTATTACTGGAGCAACGAGTAAAGATTTAGTGATTACTAATGCTATGGGTACAGATGCTGGAGTATACCATTGTTCAGTAACAAATAGTATAGTTACTGGATTAACATTAACCCGAAACTCAATTACAGTATCAATTTCCTCTACCGAAGTTGTAAAAGTACCTGCATCAGAACGTCAAGCCTTGATAGATTTATACACAAGTACAAATGGAGCAAATTGGACTAATACAACAGCCAACAATAAACCATGGCTTATTAATGACCCAAACTCTTCAGTGGTTGATTGGTATGGAGTGACTCTGGTAGGAGATAAAGTGACAGGTCTAAAACTAGATAGTAATAATTTGGTAGGTACAATTCCTAATTCTATTTCTGATTTATTAGTATTAGAATCATTATCCTTGGTTGGAAACACCCTTTCAGGGAATATTCCCACTACTATAGGCAATCTCGTTAACTTAAAAGTCTTATCTCTAGGGCGTAACAAATTGACAGGATCAATTCCAATATCTATTTCTGGTTTGTCAAACCTAACAGATTTATCTTTACTTATAAATAAATTAAGTGGCCCTATTCCTTCAGAATTAGGTAGTTTGCTAAATTTAAAAGTTATTCACATAGGACATAATCAATTTGAAGGTTCAATTCCAGTTAACTTAGGGAACTTGTCTAAACTTACTTTTTTATATTTAACAGGCAATAAACTAGAAGGAAAAATCCCAATAGAATTAGGGAATCTTACAAATTTACAAACTTTATCAATTTCTGATAATAATCTAAATGGGGTTATTCCGAGTCAAATATCTAATTTAGCAAGCCTTGTTAATTTTAGATTTAGAGGCAATGGTTTTGTGTTTAAAAATTTTGAAACAGAACATTCTACCTATAAATCAAAAATTGTAAATTATGTATTCTCTCCTCAGGATAAAGTAGATCAGACAGAAGCGTTATCTGTAGCTGCTAATGGTGGTATCACCTTAACCAGTAAAGCATTAACAAGTACAAACAACAGCTATCAATGGTATAAAAATGATGTAGCTATTCCAGGAGCAACCAACAAAGATTTGGTTATTTCTAATGCTAAAGATACAGATGCCGGAGTATACCATTTCACTGCTACCAATAGCATAATTACAGACTTAACACTAACTCGTAATCCAATAACTTTAACTATTGGCCCTGCAGAGGTATGTGGAGTTCCCACTGACGATGAAAAACAGACTCTTAACCAGTTGTATACAGCTACAAATGGAGCGAATTGGACTAACAATACTAATTGGCTAACAGATGCTCCTTTATGTGATTGGTATGGGGTAACAGTAGTGAATAATGCAATTGTCTCTATAGAATTACCAAATAATAATTTGACAGGTGATGTATCTAGTGTATTATTTGAGTTCCTTACTAACTTAGGAACTCTTAACTTAAAGGAGAATAATTTATCAGGACCTTTAAATAATTTACATATAAGAAAACTAAAAGTTTTAGATATTAGTAAAAATAATTTTTCTGGCAGTTTAGATATTGGAAAACAAGTTATATCACTTAGCTATTTGGATGCAAGTGAGAATAATTTTTCTGGAGAGGTACTATTAGAATATTTTTCTGGAGATAATTTTGCATCCTTACAATATCTAAATATATCATCTAATCAGCTTACCGGACTATTACCAGAAGAGTTTTCTTTATTATCAAATATAGAAACCTTTGATATATCGAATAATAATCTTACCGGAAGAGTAGATATGTCAAATTTTGTAGGGGCTACCAAATTATCAAAATTGGATTTAAGCAATAATAAATTCGATACACTATTTTTAGTAAACCCAAATGATTTTACAAATCTAACTTCCTTGTCTTTAGAAGAAAATGAATTTAAGTTTTTTAGTTTAGAGTCTTTCTATAATGATTATGTCGCAAAATTGGATGTTAATTATAAATATGCTCCTCAAGCCAAAGTAGATCAAACACAAACGCTATCCGTAGCTACAAATGGTAATATCACCTTAACAAGTACAGCATTAACCAGTACAAAAAACAGTTATCAATGGTATAAAGATGGAGTTGCAATTACAGGAGCAACCAATAAAGATTTGGTTATCTCTAATGCTAAAGATACAGATGCCGGAGTATATTATTTCACTGCTACCAATAGTATAATTACAGACTTAACACTAACTCGTAATCCAATAACTTTAACTATTGGCCCTGCAGATGTATGTGGAGTTTCTGCAGCAGAACGCCAGGCATTGATTGATTTATACAATAGTACAAATGGAGCAAATTGGACTAATACAACAGCAAATAATAAACCTTGGTTAATCAATGATCCTACTTCTAAAGTATGTGATTGGGCAGGTGTTACTGTTGAGAATGGAAAGCTAATATCTATAAATATTTCCAATAATAATTTAAAGGGAACACTTCCTAATTCAATAAATGGCTTGGTTTATTTAAAACAACTATATTTATATTCAAACCAGCTTATAGGAAATATACCTTCTTCAATTGGTGATTTAATAGAGTTACAAACTTTAAGTTTAGATAATAATCAATTTACAGGGAATATACCTTCTTCAATTGGAAATTTATCTAATTTGGATGGATTAGCACTATACAAAAATCAATTAGGAGGTATGATTCCTAAAGAATTAGGTAATTTATTGAAATTAAGATTTTTGTTTCTTCATTCTAACCAAATATCAGGTCCAATACCTTTAGAATTAGGAGGGTTAACAAATGTTGAAAATATTAATTTAAGTTCTAATAAATTGATAGGTCAGATTCCAGGTTCTATTGGAAACCTTTCTCAATTAGCTGCTTTACGTATTGGTAGTAACGAGTTTTCAGGGCAAATACCTTCTCCTATTTCAGAATTACCAAATCTTACCGTTTTAGAATTTGCCAATAACAATTTTATATTCTCTAATTTCGAATCAGATTTTACAACATTTAAAACAAAGTTAAAGGCAAATTTTAAGTATATACCTCAAGCAAAAGTAGATCAAACCAAAACTTTATCGGTTATTAAAAATGGCAATATCACCTTAACTAGTACAGCATTAACCAGTACAAAAAACAGTTATCAATGGTATAAGGATAATGTGGCAATTACAGGAGCAACCAATAAAGATTTGGTTATTTCTAATGCTAAAGATACAGATGCCGGAGTATACCATTTCACTGCTACTAATAGCATAATTACAGACTTAACATTAACTCGTAATCCAATAACCTTGTCAATAAGCCCAGCAGATGGTTGTGGAGTTTCTGCAGCAGAAAAACAGGCATTAATTGATTTATACAATAGCACAAATGGAGCGAATTGGACTAATAATACAAATTGGTTATCTGCTACAGTTCCGGTTTGTGATTGGTATGGTGTTACTGTAGTAGGTAGTAAAGTTACTGCGGTAGAGTTAGTGAGTAATAATTTGGTTGGTGATATCCCATTAGGAATAAAAGGATTAACAAACCTGGTAAAACTAAATCTCGAAACAAACCAGCTTACAGGAACAATCCCGGTAGAGATAGCACAATTATCAAACCTGGAGTTTTTATCTCTAAATCAAAATGATTTGTATAAAGAGATTCCTACAGAATTAGAATTATTAAGCAAGTTAAGGTCTCTGTATTTAGGGCACAATAAATTAACAGGAACGATCCCTGTTTCTTTATCGAAACTTAGTAATCTTAGATATTTACACCTCCAGGGAAATAAACTATCTGGAGAGATTCCTGTAGCATTAGGAATTTTATCTAACCTTACCGATTTAAACCTTTATAGCAATGCTCTTACAGGAAATATTCCAGTAGAATTAGGACAATTGTTAAACTTAAAATCACTGCATTTAGATAATAACCAACTTTCCGGAAGTATTCCGGTGACTTTTGGAGAATTACTTAATTTGGTAGATTTAAACTTATATAACAATAATCTTTCAGGGGATATTCCTGTAGAACTAGGGAACTTATCAAAATTACAATCTTTATATATTTATAATAATCAACTTTCAGGAACTATTCCGATTACATTCGGTCAGTTATCAAATCTAAAAGCATTAGATGCTCACAATAATGAACTTACAGGAGAACTCCCGGAGGCAATAAGTAAATTGTCAAATTTAGAGTCTTTATGGGTACAGGATAATCAACTTTCAGGAAAAATACCTTCCACCTTAGTTACATTACCTAAACTGCAACTATTGTATCTTAACGATAATCAGTTTGTGTTTTCTGATCTTGAATCTGATTTCAATGCATATAATTTAAGATTAGGATCAGGGTTCAAATATTTCCCTCAGGGCAAAGTCGATTTGGAAGAGGAACAACCAGTTGTACTAGGTGAAGAAATTATATTAGGAACAAAGGCACTTACCAGTAGTAATAATAGCTATCAATGGTTTAAGAATGGTGTAGCAATATCTGGAGCTATAAATAGTACATTTAAAATAACAGCAGCAAAACAAAGTGACGCTGGAATATATCATTTTGAAGCGACCAACTCTATTGTACACGACTTGACTTTAGAACGTCACCCTATTACATTGAAGATTACATCTGATGTGTGTTCAGTATCTGCTCGAGAAAAGCAAGCACTTGTAGACTTCTACACACAAACAGGGGGAACAAGTTGGACTACAAAAACGAATTGGTTAACAGATACTCCAGTATGTAATTGGTATGGAGTAACCGTAGTAAAAGGAAAGGTTACAGAAATAAAATTAGGCAATAACAATTTGACAGGAAGTTTATCAACTTCTGTAGTTGCATTGACTAATTTAAAACAACTTGATTTGTCAGGTAATCAATTAGAAGGAGAGATTCCTATTGAAATTATACAGCTAACAAACTTAGAGCAAATCATATTGTCTAATAATAATTTTATAGGAAACCTACCGAAAGAATTAGGGCAGCTGACACAATTAAAACAGCTAGAATTAAGTAATAATCAATTTTCAGGAAATGTTCCAGTTGAGTTTGCTCAATTAACTAATTTAGAAGGGTTAAAAATAAATGATAACAAATTGTCAGGTAGTATTCCTACAGGGTTAGCTCAACTTGTTGGATTTAAAAACTTCGACCTTTTCGGTAATCAATTTATATTTTCAGAAGTAGAACCCACATTTGTAGCTTTACAAACAAAATTGGGAGCTGGTTTTAGCTATAGCCCACAAGCTAAAGTAGATCAGGAAGAAATAATACCTGCAGTAGTAGGAGAGCCCATTACCTTAACCAGCATTGCTTTGACCAGTACTAAGAATAGCTATCAATGGTATAAGGACAATGTGGCAATTACTGGAGCAACAAATAAAGATTTTGTAATAGCTTCTGCTAGTGCTACAGATGCTGGGGTTTATCATTTTACATCAACAAATAGTGTGGTTGTAGGATTGACATTAACACGCCATCAAATAAAATTAGAAGTAGGCACCACTTCCTGTGAAATATCAGCAACAGAACGTCAGGCTCTGATTGATATTTATAACACTACTAATGGTGCTAATTGGGCTAATACATTGTCAAATAATAAACCTTGGTTAATCAATGATCCTAATTCTAAAGTATGTGATTGGTATGGAGTAAGTGTGGCTAATGGAAAAGTAACCTCATTAAGGTTAATAAAAAATACGTTGACAGGTAATATTCCTTCTTCTTTGTTTCAATTGGTTGGTTTGAAAGATGTTCAACTTTCAGATAACCAGCTTACGGGAGTACTTCCAGTAGAGTTGTTATCATTAACCAAGTTACAAACATTGCATATAAGTAATAATAAGTTAGAAGGAGTAATTCCCGAAAATATTGGTCAATTATCAAATTTAGAACACTTACTGTTATCTAACAATACTCTTATTGGTGGTATACCAAAATCATTAGGGCAGATAACAAAACTAGTAGATCTTCAGTTAAACTCAAACCAACTTACAGGTAGTATTCCGGAAGAGTTAGGAGGACTTAGTAATTTAAGATCAATAACAATATCTAATAATCAATTATCGGGAGAAATTCCTGCTACATTTACTCAATTAACTAATTTAGAGGTGTTTAAGATAGATAATAACCAATTATCAGGTAACATTCCTGCTGGATTTGATCAGTTTGCTGGATTTAGAAACTTCTCCATTTTTGGTAATCAATTTGTGTTTTCAGGAATAGAACCTACGTTTGGTGTACTTAAAACTAAGTTAGGAACTGGATTTATTTACGACCCACAGGCCAAAGTTGATGAGACTGAGTCTAGAACCATTGTAGCTGGTTTAAAAGAAACCTTAACATCTAATATACTTACCAGTACCAATAATGGTTACCAGTGGTATAAGGATGGTGTAGCCATCCCAGGAGCTACCAATAAAGAATTAGTATTTAATACTATTAATGAAAGCGATGCAGGAGTATATCATTTTGCAGCAACTAATAGTATCGTAACAGGATTAACAATAGAACGTAATTCGATAACAATATCTATAGCTCCAGCAGATTCTTGTGGTGTGTCGGCATCAGAAAAGCAAGGGCTTATAGATTTTTACAATACCACAAATGGACCAACATGGACCAACAATACGAATTGGTTATCTAATACTGTCCCAGTTTGTGATTGGTATGGAGTTACTGTTGTGGATGGGAAAGTAACGGCCCTGTCGTTACCAAAAAATAATGTATCAGGAGAAATTCATACTTCGATTTCTCAATTAGTTAACCTTACTACATTACGATTGAATGACAATAGGTTATCTGGTAGAATACCGTCTACTCTAGGAAAATTATCGAGCTTACAACACCTATATTTATCCTGGAATCATTTAACAGGAGAAATTCCATCAGATTTAGGAAAATTAAAAGGATTGAGAACTCTGGAAGCGATGGGTAATCAACTCACAGGAAATATACCTGTAGAATTGGGTAATCTCACGAGTCTGGAAAGATTTAGTTTGTATCGTAACCTATTAACAGGAACAATCCCTGTTGAGTTAAGTAACTTGTTGAATTTAAAGTATCTTAGTTTAAGTGATAATCAGTTGTCAGGAAGCATTCCTGCGTTGTTAGGTAATCTTACTAAATTAGAAGAACTTAGTTTATTTAGAAATCAACTTTCAGAAAGTATTCCAGTTCAATTAGGACAGTTAAGTAGTTTAAAACACCTTTATTTAAATCATAATCAACTTTCAGGAAGCATACCGGTAGAATTTGGAGCTCTAAGCAACCTCCAGTTTTTATGGTTGAGTACTAATGAATTGACCAATAATATTCCTGTTGAATTAGGGAATCTGAGAAAACTACAAGATTTCAAAGCAAATGATAATCAGCTTTCAGGAAGAATACCTGCTACTTTAGGAAATGTATTAAGCCTTAAGTATATAGAACTAGCAAGAAATCAGTTGTCGGGACCAATCCCGGTTCAATTTGGGCAATTGACAAATTTAGAGCAACTGTATCTTAGTGAAAATCAACTTTCAGGAAGAATACCTAAAGTATTAAGCCAGTTGTCTAGTCTGAAACATATGATGATTGATTCGAATAGATTTGTATTTTGGAATGTTGAACCAGAATTTAATACGTACAAGACAAATCTCACGAGCTTTTTATATGCTCCTCAGGCAAAAGTGGATAACGTAGAAAATCATACTATTTACACGGGCAAATCTATAACTTTTACCAGTAATGCACTTACGAGTAGTAATAATAGTTATCAATGGTATAAAAATGGCGTAGCAATATCAGGAGCAACCAGTAAAGATTTTATCATTACCAATGCAACTACAGTAGATGCTGGAGTGTATTATTTTACAGCTACAAATAGTGTGGTTACAGGATTAACTTTGGTACGTAACTCTATCACTCTTTCTGTACTTGTACCTAATTGGGATTCGACTCAATCTTTTTGTAGCTCAGAGAAAATACCAACAGTAAGTGATTTAGTATCTCCGATTTCTAATACTCCAACAGTTAAGTGGTATGAAACTCAAACAGGAGGAACAGAGTTAATTGGGACTACAGAATTGGACCCTATAGTATATTGGGCAGAAGGAAATACAAGTAATCCAAGAGTAGGAGTAAAAGTGAATTTGGATGAAGATGCTCCGGGAATTGGAGAAGAAGATTATCAGGCATTTTCGATACTATCAAATTCAAAAATTAAAGACCTTAAAATCACAGGAACAAATATTAGTTGGTATAGTGCAGCTACAGGAGGAATGCCTCTCGATATTAATACTGTATTAGAGGATAAAAAATCATATTTTGCGCAGCAAGGTACCGCCAGCTGTAGATTTGAAGTTGTTGTTGCCGTAAAAGTATTTGAGCCAGAAGGAGATGGATGGCAGTATTTCTGTAAATCAGAAGGGACTACCATAGCTAATCTAGGAACTAGATATACAATTTTAAGTGGTCATACATTGATTTGGTACAAAACAGCTACCGGAACAGAGACATATACATCTGCAGAAGGTTTAGTTGATAAAGGAGTATATTATGCAGTTCAACGGGACCCATTAAATAATGAAAGTACCAGAAAGCGAATCACCGTTTCTATTTTTGATGTTCCTTCACCAATAGTTACCAATAAAAATCAGATTTTTTATACAAATGATCCAGTACATGTTTCAGATTTGGTAGCTACAGGAAATAATATCCTATGGTATGATGCAGCTTTCGGAGGAACAGCATACAGTCCTACAGAAAAACTTGTTGATGGAAGAACTTATTATGCAGCCCAAACTGATATAAACTGTACACCAGGTGATATTGGTTGTTGTACAAGCACATTTAGAGAGGAAGTGACAGTAACAATAAAAGAAGAACTACCTCCTTCATTGATAGGATGCGAAAGATTTCGCCCACAACCAGGAGAACATTATGTAATAAGTGCTTGGGTACGAGAAGATGGATTGCAAGCAACTAATCCGATAATCAGAAATTTCAGTGAAGTGAGCAATGTATTTGTAGATTTATTAAATCATATTGTGAAAGACAAAATTTTAGCTTCAGTAGTTGGAAATAGACATATCCCAGAGATTTATGTTCCAAAACCCGATAGTCGAGAATTTGATGTGTTAATTCCATTTCTTAAAAATGCTGTAGATAAAAATTTAACCATATATGATTTTAAATATGTCAAAGAAAGACAAGATGGGGTTGGTCCTGAAAGAACGGTAGGGTTTGAGTTTTCATTGGTTCCGGGTAAAAAACAGGCACCTCAATTTAGATATACAACACCATATGTGAAAGGGCATAGTTACTCTTATCCACTTCTGAATAATCCTACTCTTGCTTTAAATTTTACAGGAACTTCTATATGTGGTACTAAGTTTTGTATGACTTCCTCTTTTAAAATCGATGGAGGATCATTGTCCTATAACAGAAATAATATTGTAAATACTAGTTATAGAACATCAGGGATGTTTTCTAAAATTACTAAATATACCTACACTATAGATCCAGATTATCAGGCAATGGAGTATGTAAATTCATTATTGCGATTACGATATAGAAATAAAGAAGGGATTGATATTAACCCTCAAAATAGAACAGATATCGAATTTAAACCAAAAGGAGCAATAGTGGATGGATGGCAAAGGGTTTCTGCTGATTTTACAATCCCGTTAGAAGCAACTAATATGCAAATTCGTTTAGAAAGTAATATACAAGGAGACGGGTTAGAGCAGTTGAACATATATTTTGATGATATCAGGATGCATCCTTTTAAAGGTAATATGAAAACTTTTGTATACGATCCTATTACACAAAGGTTGAAATCAGAATTAGACGAAAATAATTACGCAACCTTTTATGAATATGATCAGGAAGGTGGTTTGATACGCGTCAAAAAAGAAACAGAAAAAGGAGTCTTTACTATTCAGGAAACACGTTCTGGAAATTCTAAACTTAATGGGCAGAAATAATGAAAAATATATATAAGTATATAGCCATTTTATTATGTTGTATAGGAGGTATACAGCAGGGCAATGCACAAAATACAGATGTAAAAGATCTCTTTGATAAGGTAACACAGTCATACAATGATAAAAAACAATATCAGATTGATGTGACTTATAATATGCATAGGGGATTAACAGGAAATACTGTTACAGAATCTTATGAGGGGAAAATAGTAAAGAATAATGATTTTTCTCTAATTAAAATTATGGATTCAGAAATCCTTCAATTCACAGAGGGGCAATTGAATATCAATCATGCTGCAAAAACGGCGATTTATATGAACTCTAAGTCTTCTCCATCAAATCAGTTATTAAATATTAATAGTTTCTTGGAGTATTATGATAAAACTATAGTTACAGAAAAGAATGGAGTTTTGATTTGTGAAATGGTATCTACCAAACCTAATATTCAGAACCAATATGGTAAAGTGATACTACATATTAATAAAGAGAATTATTGGATAGAAAAACAAGAATTGTTTTTCTCTAAACTGATCCCGTTTGTAGATAATAATACTACCAGAAAAATGGACTATGGTCGTTTGGTCATTTATTTAAAATATAGAGGATTAGAAAATTCTACAGCTCCTGTTCTTAAGGATTACATCAATGTTTTATCAAAACAGAAGATCACATTAGCAGAACAATTCCACGGATATCACTTAACTCATCAGGCATACTAAAACGGTACTGTATTTATGAAAAATACTAGCATATATCTTAAGTTTTTTATTTTATTTTTTGTTTTGACCCTAGGTTATGGTCAGGACAAATTATCCTATACTCCATCAGAAATTAGTAGTGCGATTAGTTCAGGTACTGCACTTGATTTCAGTCCTAATCTAAACATTTTAACCAATGCAACTACGGTTTCATCGGCTACGAGTTTGATTTTACGAGTAGATTCAGATCAGCCTCCCTATGGATGGTTTCGTTATGGATTAACCCTAAATGTAACTCCAAGACTATCTAACGGTACTTTTGATACATCAAAGCGTTATGAAGTAAAATTATCGGTAGCACATAATACGGTTTCAGGATCAGGAAGTAGTGGTATTGGTGTAAGCAAACATGTTATATCTGATAGTTACGGCGCTCGTATAACCATTCAACAAGGTTCTTATGAAAATCTAGGGGCAGGTTTGGCTGCAGATCTCAATGGTTATGTTCCAGAAAACATAGCCCTTTCATCAGAGTTATCTTTGGAGAATTATAAGCAGTTATCAGATACCACACCAGATGTTACCGGAGTATATGATACATCTCATAACGAATTATCGGTAAGTTGGGGATCGGTTGAAGGAGTAGATCATTACCAGTTAGAATGGACCTGGATAGATAGTTATGGGCCTACTTTTGATACCGCACTAACTCCGAGCCAGGTTAAGTTTAGCACCCGTGATTTTGAGAAAAACAACACTCGTATTCAAACTACAAATAGTACGTATAGTATTCCACTAATTTATAGCAAAGGATATATCATCTATAGAGTACGCGCAGTAGGTCGTTATCAGTCGAATGTTTCGAAATATAAGTATGGAAGATGGAGTAGTGGAGCTACATCAAAAACTACAGTTTCCAGTTGGCCTGATGTCTATCAGTTGACCAGTGATCATGAAAAATCTAAGAACTGGCAATTTCAGTCAAGTTATGCAGAAGAAGGTAAGAAAAAAGAAGTAGTTAGCTATTTTGATGGTACGCTACGTAATCGTCAAACGGTTACCAAGATCAATTCAGATGACAACACTATTGTAGGTGAGGTGATCTATGATGCGCAAGGTCGTGTTGCAGTAGAAGTATTACCAGTTCCTACAACACAAAAGCAAATAGGGTATGTCAGAGATTTTAATCAGAGTACCTTACAAGCAGGTACCCCATATGATTATACAGATTTTGATCTGAATAGTCAGAATGTTCTGGATCAGTCTACTACCGCAAAAGCTATGGCTACATCAAATGGCGCGAGTAAATACTATTCTGCAGCTAATGATAGTGGTGGAGATTTTAAGGATCGAGTACCTGATGCAGAGGGACATCCCTTCTCTCAGATCGAATATATGCCAGATAACACGGGACGTATCCGTAGAAAGAGTGGTGTGGGAGTTACCCACCAATTGGGTAGCGGTCAGGAGATGGAGTATTATTATGGTACTCCAGAGCAGAAAGAATTAAACCGTTTGTTTGGTTATAGTGTAGGGAATAAAGCACATTATAAAAAGAATATGGTGATTGACCCTAATGGTCAGGCCAGTATTAGTTATATCGATCCACAAGGAAGGACTATTGCTACTGCATTATCAGGGTATACTCCGACGAACCTGATCGGAACCTCAGATGAAGTAGATGCCAGTGGGTTATTACATAAAGAGCTAAACGTTGATCTGTTAGGTAAGTTATCCAGAGAAGCCAAAGACACTAATGCCGATAATAATATAAAAACAGCTACTCAGGCCTATGGCGCATTAGAAGATGCCTTAGAATATGCAGGTACCAAGGTTTCTGCTTTTGCAGAAAACCGAACGTTTAACTATAGTGTTGCTAATGATCCGTTTTTTGAATATGCCTGTACTACAACCAACAATGTACAATATCCTTTGGTATATGATCTGGCGATTGATGTCTTAGATATCGATGGGAATTCTCTTATTTCGGGTTCCAAAAAACAAAAGATAGACCTAAGTAAAGGAACCCCAGGGAAGTTTGTATTACCAGAATTTGTATCACCGGTAAAGAGAGGGAGTTATAGTATTACCAAAAGTTTGGTGGTGAGTAGAGAATCTTTGGAAGCATATGCAGATGCGTATGTTAAAAAGCTTCAGGATAAAAATGATGCCTGTTATGTCAGCCCCGAAGAGGTAACCAATTTACCGGTACTTAGTTTTGAAGGATGTTTTGTGACTTGCGAAGATTGTGAGAAAGCTTTAATAGCTGATTATGGAGGGAGAGCTTCTTATGTAACTACTCAGGTAGCCAATTATGATTATTCAAAATTAGACTATCTATCCGCTGCAGAATTAGCCAATGAAAAGACAAGATTGAGCGAAGTGTTTGGTATCCAATGGGATGCTTTAGTTAGAGCTTGTAATGCCCCTTGTGCAGACGGTACGATTGATGCTACCGATACCACCGAGGATATCGTAGCCAATTCGATTAGTTGTGGTATAGCAGCATCAGCATTGCTTAATGATATGAAACCATTAGGTCAGTATGGCGCATATATAGCAAATATATATAATAACCAGAATTCAAATAATGCAGGATCGTCTACTTCTGCCAATAGTGCTAAGCTGAATATTTATAATGAATCCAATGAGTTGTACAGTGCCAGAACTTCTTCGGGAGTCTTTAATAGCTGGCGAAATCCTCGTCATGCATCATATGACGCTGCACCAAGTGGAACAGGAGTATACACAAAAGGACACTATTATAACGAAGAAGGTACGATCAGTTATGTAAAAATAAAGCAAACAATCAAAATTTCTACCAATGATGCGGGAGAGGTACAAGAAGATATCAGCTATACTCCAAAATTACAAGAAGGCGCCGTTATTATAGAAAAGCCAGGTGATCGTGACTTTGTATATGTAGAACCCCAATATCTTGCTAATGTCTCTGATTTTCTAAGTGATGCCATCTGGCAGGAGCAATGGGCATCATCATTGCTAGTATATCACCCTGAATATTGTTATTTAGAATATGCCAATGCTGTTTGTGAAGTCACTGCCACGGTTAGTGGAGCAAAGATGAATTCTGATGGCTTTGATATGTACCTGCAATCTGTTAAAACATATACAGCTGCAAAAACAGCAGGTTTACTAGGAGCATTAGAAACGTTATCAAGCAGAGACCCTTATTTTTCGAGTGTAATCCCCAGAGTAGAAAACACGACCTCCCATGGAGCACGAAAAGATATCATCAAAGAATCTCTTACTCAAAACTATAACGGTAGTGATAAGAATGTAATGGAGTTTACTTTGGCAACTTTGGTATGTAACAGTATCTCGAGTTGTGATTTGGGCTTAGGAGCGAATCCAACAGCAGGAGCTATAGTGGGTAAGGTAGATACATTTACCGATGTTGCAAAAAAAGATCAGTTCTGGAATACGTATAAAGCAAATTATGCCACTGCCAAGCAAACGATCCAAAGCTTATTTGGTAATATTTATGGGATAAACAAAGGATGTTATAATGGTTGTATAGGTACACAAGCAGCCCCTACCACATTACTTACAGTACTATCTAATTATAGTACCGCAGTCAATAATAAAGTAGAGGGGTTAATTACGGGTACCGCTAATGGATTATGTAAGGATGCGCATGTAGCTCAATATGATAAAAAAGAGAAGCGTTTTAAGCCATCTGATAATTTATATAGTTCTGGTGATAACTCAAGAGATATTTATGATGACCTGGCAGGGTTTACCAATTATGAGTATTATGTTGCAACCGGAGTTTGTCCCAAGGCCAGAGACTTAGAGATGTACCTTACGTATTATTTTAAGGAATATGGCTCAGGAATCAGTACAAGTAATGCCTATACGGGAGCTTATCTAAGTCCTGCACTATTTACTGATTTAGGAGGAGAACATCCCACAGACGTTGCTATTACCGTAAAAAACACGAAGACAAATGGAGATAGAACGCTTCAGATTCGATTTAACCAAAATAACCTGGATGTTGGTGATATCCCGATTGAAGTAAGTCTGCCGGCAGCATCTGTTTTTGGCAAGACCTGGGGGAATTATGGAACCTCGAATTGGATGATTACCAATATCAAACAAATCTACCCTAGTTATGATGACGTCGCCAAAGTATTTAAATACAGTCTGGTAGCCGAAGTACGTATAGGTACTGGTAGTACTGCCACTACTCAGGAGGTTATTTTGACAGGTAGTACTCAGGCTCGAATCTCTAATTGTAGTATTACAGATGCTGATGGTATAGGAGAATATATAGGTGATGGTAGTGGAACAGATATCTCTGGGTGTAATAATACCTCACGTTTTGAGACCGGGATACGAAATCTGTTATATGAGCTCGAAAAGAATAATACGATCAATAATGCGAGTGTAACTCTGGATGCATTAGATTCATACAAAGGGAGTTATCTGGCGACCTTCTTTGGAGCCGGAACAGCAGTTTGGAGAACAGGTCCTGTAGGTACGTATACCATAGACGTAGCCGGAGTGACTAAATTCACGATGGTACTAGAGAAAGCATTAGATGCAGCAACTATAAAAATAATCACAGGAGCCAATGTAAATTACTTGTATAATGCCAAAAGTGAGATTACAGAGCAGCAATTAAATATAACCTATCGCGAAGCCGATCATTTTCCTAAGGTAGTCACTGCCAAGTTGTATGAATCTTGTGCTACTACCGGTAAATGTAGATTGATCAATCTCTTGTGTTGTGGGGATATTAATGATTTGGTAGGAACTCCGGATGGAATTTGTGTAGACGAATCATTTTATGGCAAAAAGTTTGAAGAAAGCTTTGTGTCTTTATTAAATGCATTGATTACAAAAGGGAAAATGGCATCCGATAATTTATACAAACTTATTCCCTTGAAAGATTATTCACTATATAATAATTTTTTACAAGATTTTTTTAAATTTAATAGCGCATATTATTGCCAATCTAACCCTTTTGATTGCGATCAGGCTATTGATTTTTCTAATAAAAATTATATATTTAGTGGTTTGTCATTTTATCAATCACCATTCAATAGTAGTAGAAAATCTAGTATTTTAAAGATAAAATTTTCAGACATCCATGAAACTCATTTCTCTACCGCATCAGATTTAAGAAATATTCAAGAAATTCAAGGGTTTACTTATTTAGGGGTAATCAATCGTAGTCAAAAATTTAATTTGAAATATTTAGATAGGGAAGGTGTTTTAAAAGAAACTGAATTATATTCTAGACAAATTAGGGATAATGTAGCTATTTATCAAAGAAATAAAATAGAATATTTATATTTTGGTTGTGATTTAATGGATAAGTATATTAATTATTCTCTTCAAGCTGATCCTGATAGTTTAGATAATACAGATGTGGATGTATGTTCTACTAATAGTTATGAAGAGAATCAACTAGAAGAGTTGTTAAAAGGTAGTTTTAACGCGGCTTTAAAACTTAAAAAAGGAGATATAACAAAGGAAGCAGCTGCGACCATATATGATGAACTTTTTTTTGGTAATTTTAAATTAAATGAGCGATACAAAACATTGTTAGAGCCTTATTATGTAGAAAACCGACCTAATCTTGTTTATGATAATGATTTTAGTTCATATAGAACAAATTTGTATGGTAGTATGTTTAATGAAGTAGCAATTAATCATCACTTAACTATTATCGCAAATTATAAGACAGGTTCGTTGTTAAGATATATAATGTACTTTGAAGAAGATTTTTTTAATGTCTCTGAAATAATAGATATAAAAATTATTAGGACGGGGCTTGAAAAAGATTATTACGAAAGTAAAATTTGCACTATTACCTTTAAAGATAATTTAGGGAATATTAAGACAGCAAAAAATGTTAAGATTGAATCTGTTAGAGACGAAAAAGTCCCAGGAACTACTAACTCTTTAACTCAATTAAAATTGGTGTTATGTGATGTTTTAAAAGTAAACGTTTCTTCTCCTCCTATGCTAAGTCGTTCATTAGCTTTTAATAAACCGAAAAGCATAATTGATAAATCGTATTTTGATAGAATATCTGTAAGACATGCTAATGTAGAAAATAATAATTTTGAAAACTCCTTTGCTCCATCATCAAGTAGAACTAATGAACTTTCAGCAAGATCCGCCACCGTTATCCCAGACGAAACCATACCTTGTGGTCCTACCGTTTGTGTTCCACCGTTGGTAGAGCCTGTAAGTTGTACAGCGAAGTATGCTGCTTATACAACGGTAATGAACCGTATCGGAGATAAAGAAGAAGGAGATGTAGTGTCAGAGGAAGAATTTTGTAAAAACTCGTTACAATACCTGGTTGATGATTATGATTATTACCTCACCAAATTTAAAATCACCTCGACCTTAAACTTACATTATATGTCTATGGCTCGCTTTGGAGCTACCGAGTTTAATTTTGGTTATCCTGGGATGAGTAAACCTTACAAAGATAAGCCAGCTATTATCGATTTATACTTTACACATACTAGTGGTAGCGGTACAATAAAAACCTGGGCAGCCTTTACTACAGATTACCTTAATCAACCGGAGAACAAAGGTGTTTGTGTACCAAGAGCCTTCCTTACAGATTTTAGCGATGTTACTATAGATGTCCCAGAAGATAGTGACTGTAAGCAATTTGTAAAAAGTGTACGAGCTGCGTATACCAGAGATGCTTATGAGAGTTTTATCACGATCAAACGCGAAGAATTTGTTAAAGGATATATCAAAAAAGCAATCGATAATGCTGTAGAGACTTTTGATATGAAGTATTTTGATAAAGAATATCAATATACCCTATACTATTATGATCAATCCGGTAACCTGTTACAAACAGTTCCTCCAGAAGGAGTGGATCGTTTTACCAAGGCAGAATTATTGGCCACAAATACATCAGGAGTAACACTTAATGATCAGATCAATCAACACCGGGCAAATAACATAGCCAAAGAGGATGCAGATCTCTTACCAAATCATGAGTTGCTAACACAATACCGTTACAATTCTCTCAATCAGTTGGTATGGCAAAAAACACCAGATGGCGGGATTACCCGTTTTGCTTATGATAAACTGGGTAGGATTATAGCTTCTCAGAATGCAAAACAACGTATTAATAACAGATTTAGCTATACTACCTATGATGAGTTGGGTAGAATCACCGAAGCAGGAGAACTGATACCAGATAAAGGAATAAGTATCAATGATACTACGGGTAAATTGGTATATACCACAGGAGGCAATGAAGTCCTTACACGAGTAGAAGATAACTACCCTGTTAATGTCGCTGCAAATCGAGTAGAAGTAACCCGTACACGATATAATGATTTACAAATTGCAGCAACAGAGATCTTTGAGACGGTGCTGGATGCCGATAACTATGCAAGCACGACACGTAATCGCGTATCTGCAATTTATTACTACGATACCTTTGGTACAGCTACAATCGAACGCCAATATAACCATGCGATTTTCTATACCTACGATATCCATGGTAATGTAAAAGAACTGGTACAGCATAATAAGCAAATGGCACTAACGCTAGATGATCCTACTTCGGGTATGAAACGCACCCAGTATGCCTATGATCTGATTAGTGGTAATGTAAATACGGTAACTTATCAAAAAGGGAAGCCAGATCAGTTTATTCATGAATATGAGTATGATGCTGACAACCGTATTGTTAATGTCAAAACTTCTGATCATGGAATGATCTGGGAACAGGATGCGAGTTATCAATACTTTGCACATGGTCCACTGGCAAGAACAATACTTGGAGACAAGAAAGTACAGGGAATTGATTATGCATACACCTTACAAGGATGGTTAAAAGGAGTAAACTCAGAAAGCCTAAGTCCTGATACCGATATGGGAGGAGATGGAGCCAATGGTTCTAAAGTAGCCAAAGATGCTATGGGGTATTCACTAAGTTACTATACCGGTGATTATAAATCAGTAGGTACGACCAATGCGACCTCATTTGCATATAGCAATACATCAGGATTACAAAGCAGTAAAAACCTGTATAATGGTAATATCAAGCAGATGGTGACCAGTCTGATTGATAATAATGAATCTATGCTCGCATCACAGAGTAACCATTACGAGTATGACCAGCTTAACCGTATTAAAAAAATGCAGGGGTATAAAATAGCAGGAACAGTAGGTACTAAAAATTATAGCTCAGAATATGCATATGATAATAATGGCAACCTCGATACTTTAAAGCGATCAGCAGTCAATAGCCAGGGTACGGTAGTGAATATGGATGACCTTACCTATACATATAAAACGGTTACTGATCCCGATACGGGATTACAAAAACGTTCTAATCAGTTAGGGCATGTAGATGATGCTATTGCAGGTAGCCAGTTTAATGATCTGGAGGATCAGAATCCAGATAACTATACATATGATGCTATCGGACAACTGATTTCTGATAAAAAAGAAGGAATTACCAATATCGAGTGGCGTGTAGATGGTAAGGTGAAAAAGATCACCAAAAGTAATGGTACAACAATAAGCTTTGCTTATGATGGTCTGGGAAATCGTATTTCTAAAACGGTACTACCAGAAAACAAAACCACGCTGTATGCACGCGATGCCCAAGGGAATACGATGGGGGTATACGAAGCAAACACCAGTGGGTCTGTTGCTACCGATATGCGTTTACGTGAGCATCATATCTATGGTAGTAGCCGATTAGGGTTAGAAGAAAAGAACATACTGCTCACGACTACAGATACGCCTGCTATAACTACTTTTAGTAATACCGTAGGAGACAAGCGCTATGAATTAAGTAATCATTTAGGCAATGTGCTAAGTGTGGTAAGCGACCGTAAGAGTGCGATTACTACCGGGAATTTAACTACCTTTACACCAGACGTTCTTACATTTAGTGATTACTATCCTTTTGGTATGTTGTTACCTAATAGACATGGTAATAGTGCAGATTATAGATATGGATATCAAGGGAGTGAGAAAGACGATGAGTTAAAAGGAGAAGGAAATAGTTATACTACACATTTTAGGCAATATGATCCAAGAGTTGCAAGATGGTTAAGTATTGATCCTGTTACTTTCCCTAACGAGTCTCCATATACATCTATGAAGAATAATCCTATTCTCTTTAATGATGTTAAAGGAGATTGTCCTCCTTGTGTTGTTGTGGCAGCTTGGCTAGCATCTCTAGAGGGAGCTACTGTAGTAACTGCAGGTGTTGTTACAACCGTAGGAATATACCAACAACGAGATAATATAAGGAATGGAGCTAGAGCTCTTGGTAATCTTGCGGAAAGGGCGTTTACATTACCTAGTGAGACTCCTTCAATTGTTCCAGGAGGTTTTACTCCTAATGAATCACCGAAATTAGA